>NZ_JAVRFJ010000218.1:0-226 GCF_031845845.1 Streptomyces gottesmaniae | reverse complement strand
CGATCCACGTCGAGGACGACGACGTGCACGGCACCGACGCGATCGGTACCTCGCTGGTGCTGGCGAAGGCGATCGAGAAGGCCGGCTACGACCTGGTGATCTCCGGCATGGCGTCCACCGACGGCACGATGGGTGTCGTCCCGGCGCTGCTGGCGGAGCGGCTGGGCGTGCCGCAGGTGACGCTGCTGTCCGAGGTGTCCGTCGAGGACGGTGTGGTCAAGGGCCG
>NZ_JAVRFJ010000217.1:0-233 GCF_031845845.1 Streptomyces gottesmaniae | reverse complement strand
GGTCGTGCCGAAGGTCGACGCGCTGCAGGCCGCCGTCGCCGCCGTCTCCCCGGCCGCCGTGCTGGTGCCGTCCTCCGCCGAGGGCAAGGAGATCGCCGCCCGCCTCGCGCTCCGCATCGGCTCCGGCGTCATCACCGACCACGTCGACCTCCAAGCCGTTGACGAGGGCCCGGTGGCCACCCAGTCGGTGTTCGCCGCGTCCTTCACCACCAAGTCCCGTGTCTCCAAGGGCA
>NZ_JAVRFJ010000216.1:0-244 GCF_031845845.1 Streptomyces gottesmaniae | reverse complement strand
ATGTGCGCATATGCGAAACCAGAGTTCTGGGTCACAACGATAGATGGCGGAATGTGTGCGTCACCCTTCGCAACCGGACCAACACATTCCGGTCGGAGGGCAGCGGTGCACTGGGGGCAGGGCTGTTGAAAGGTGTCCCGCCGAACACACCCTCGTGCAGGGGCGAGTCGGGGGGAACCTGTCCTCCGCCGACGGCCGTGGGAAGGTGCCCTCAGCTGCCGGCGCTCAGTGGGTTCTCAGCGGC
>NZ_JAVRFJ010000215.1:0-250 GCF_031845845.1 Streptomyces gottesmaniae | reverse complement strand
CGGCAGGCCGATGCAGGGCTTGTTGAAGGAACCCTGGATCAGCGCCATCTGCGGGCTCATGTTCCCGTACGTGGCCGAGTTGCCGTACACCTGATGGGCGTCGTTCCCGCTGAAGGTCGTGGTGCCGACGACGGGGGGACCACGTCGTTCAGCGGCAACGGTGCCAGCCAGGCGTTCGGCAACTCGGTGACCAAGGGCGACATGAGCCCGCAGCTCTCGCTGGTCCAGGGCTCGCTGAACAAGCCCTGTG
>NZ_JAVRFJ010000214.1:0-253 GCF_031845845.1 Streptomyces gottesmaniae | reverse complement strand
CGGACGCGGCCGACGCCGCCAGAGCCTCATGGGCCGGCGCGACGAGTTCCCGGTCGCCGCTGGTCGACGAGAGCACCGTCACCCCCGCCCGCCGCGCGTCGTGCACCCGCTCCGACAGGTCGGCGCCGGACGCGGCCGACGCCGCCAGAGCCTCATGGGCCGGCGCGACGAGTTCCCGGTCGCCGCTGGTCGACGAGAGCACCGTCACCCCCGCCCGCCGCGCGTCGTGCACCCGCTCCGACAGGTCGGCGCC
>NZ_JAVRFJ010000213.1:0-253 GCF_031845845.1 Streptomyces gottesmaniae | reverse complement strand
CGCTCAGAGCAGGAACGGCGCGACGCCTTCCCCCGCTGGCTGCACACCTACAATCACCACCGCGGACACACCGCGCTGAAAGGCCAACCACCCGCCAGCCGCGTCCCCAACCTCTCAGGGCAATACAGCTAGGGCGCTTCTGATGGATCTCCGTGGGAGAAGGAGCGGCGTCGTGGGGGCCCCTCCCGGTCGAGCGAAGCCGAGACTGGGGGAGCGTGCTCTCGGCGTGCCGCGCGGAAGCCCGCGTACTGGA
>NZ_JAVRFJ010000212.1:0-255 GCF_031845845.1 Streptomyces gottesmaniae | reverse complement strand
CCCCCCCCCCCCCCCCCCCCCCCCCCCCCCCCCCCCCCCCCCCCCCCCCCCCCCCCCCCCCCCCCCCCCCCCCCCCCCCCCCCCCCCCCCCCCCCCCCCCCCCCCCCCCCCCCCCCCCCCCCCCCCCCCCCCCCCCCCCCCCCCCCCCCCCCCCCCCCCCCCCCCCCCCCCCCCCCCCCCCCCCCCCCCCCCCCCCCCCCCCCCCCCCCCCCCCCCCCCCCCCCCCCCCCCCCCCCCCCCCCCCCCCCCCCCCCC
>NZ_JAVRFJ010000211.1:0-255 GCF_031845845.1 Streptomyces gottesmaniae | reverse complement strand
GCTTGCCGGACTCGCCGTCCGCCTGGCAGAACCAGCGCTCCGCCTCCCACCGCCCACGCCACGCGGACTCGGTCAGCTGGGCCGTCTCCAGGTGGTGCCGGGTGCGGGCCAGGCGCTTGCCGCCGCGCACGACGTGCACGATCCCGGCATCCCGGTCGGCCCGCGCGGCGGCCAGCCGGTCCCGCAGCACCCGCAGACGACGCGACTTCGCATGCCACTCCCGCCGCGACCGGTAACCCCCCGGCGCCCTCTTCG
>NZ_JAVRFJ010000210.1:0-255 GCF_031845845.1 Streptomyces gottesmaniae | reverse complement strand
CCAAGTCCCGTGTCTCCAAGGGCACCCCGGTCATCACCGTCAAGCCCAACTCCGCCGCCGTGGAGGCCGCCCCGGCCGCCGGCAGCGTGGAGGCGCTGGAGGTGACGTTCGGCGCGCTGGCCACCGGCACCAAGGTCACCGGCCGTACCCCGCGCGAGTCGACCGGGCGTCCGGAGCTGACCGAGGCCGCGATCGTGGTCTCCGGCGGCCGCGGCGTCAACGGCACCGAGAACTTCGCGATCATCGAGGCCCTCG
>NZ_JAVRFJ010000209.1:0-255 GCF_031845845.1 Streptomyces gottesmaniae | reverse complement strand
GCGCCACCCGCAAGCAGGCCCTGCAGCGCGCCGCCCGCGCGCTGGAGGAGTTCACCGTCGAGGGCATGGCCACCGCGATCCCCTTCCACCGCGCGGTCGTCACCGACCCGGCCTTCGCTCCCGAACTGACCGGTTCCACGGACCCCTTCACCGTCCACACCCGCTGGATCGAGACCGAGTTCGTCAACACCATCCAGCCCTTCGCGGCCCCCGCCGACACCGACACCGACGACGACACCGACCGCGAGACCATCG
>NZ_JAVRFJ010000020.1:0-169311 GCF_031845845.1 Streptomyces gottesmaniae | reverse complement strand
GCGGGATATGCAGCGCTGGCGCGCTGCATAGGAAACGGCTCCGCTGACGCTTCGCCAGATTCCCGCGCAAGCGCGGGAATCGAATTCCGCAAGCGGAATTCTAAATGCGTATCAATTCGCGCAAGCGCGAATTGATGGAATCCCGCAAGCGGGATTCTTGGGGCTGGCAGTAAGGGGTGTGCATCAAGCGCGGGTCTGTGTAGGGCTTGGGATTCCCAGCCACCACCCCTGCAACGGATATGACAGGTCGTCGGCCTGACGGAGTGCCGGCCTCACGGTAGCGACGGGTTCCGCTGCGCTCCACCCTGAACCCCTCCCCCATCGTCTGACTGTCCCAATGTGTTCACCAACACCCTGTCAGCATATAGGACAACCTGCCGTTCGTGGATGGGATTGAGTCAGGTGTCACCCTCGGGTGCAGAAGTTGGTTCGCAGTGATGCATCACGAATCGTCTCTGTGTAGAGTCTGGGATCAGATGCTACACCCCTACCGCCGCGCACCCTTGCGCCTGGTTTCCATTTGCTATTACGCGCTGCATTCCGCGAAAAGGAGAACACGGGGCATGTCCGTGAAGCTGCGTGACCACCAGATCGAGGCCGTTGCTGCCATTGTGCGCGGTCTTGATGTTCCGCCGGGTGGAATTCCCTGGAATGGTCTTCGTGGGCAGGTGCACGCTGCGTGTGGCACGGGGAAGACCATCATGGCTGCCGCGTCGGCGAGGCAGCTTGTGCCCAGGGGACGTGTGCTCGTGCTGGTGCCGACCCTGGACCTGCTGGCGCAGACGGTGAGGGCGTGGCACGAGGCAGGCCATAAAGGGCCAGCGGTGGCGGTGTGTTCGCTCCAGGACGACCCGGAGCTGTGGTCGTTGAAAGTGCGCTCCACGACGAACCCGATCCAGTTGGCGCTGTGGCACGGCTCCGGGCCCGTGACCATCTACGCGACGTACGCCAGCCTGGGTGTCCTGGCGGAGGCGTTCGAGGGTGTCTACGGTCAGAAGCTTGATCCAGTAGACCTTGCGGTGGTTGATGAGGCCCATCGGACAAGTGGCTCGATGGGTAAGGCGTGGGCGGACATCCATGACCAGAGCGTCATCCCGGCCTACCGGCGGTTGTACCTGACGGCGACGCCGCGGATCTGGGAGGAGCGGCTGAACCGCGAGGTTGCCGAGGGGGTGCGGGATCCGCTGCCGCGGGAGATGGCGGCGAGCATGGATGACGAGAAGGTCTTCGGGCCCGTCCTGTACAAGCTTTCGCTCGCCTCTGCCGTCTCCCGGGGCCTGTTGGCGCGGTACCAGATCATCGTCCTGGAACTGAAGGACCCGGTTGTCACGCCCGAGCGGCTGATGGGCGAGGAACGACACACCGAAGAGGTCCGCGGGCAGCGCCTCGGAGCCCTCCAGGCCGCGTTGCTGCACACGATGGCGCAGCACAACCTTCAGACGTGCATCACCTTCCACCACCGGACCGTCGAGGCCCAGGCGTACGCGGAGGGCCTGGAGCGGGTGGCCGCGAAGCTGCACGCTGATCAGCCCGAGAAGTACCCCGCTCGGATCTGGGCCAACTGGCTGTGCGGCGAGCACGTCCCCGAGCGCCGGCGGGAGGTCCTGGGTTCGTTCGGGTCCACGGCGCAGCGGGCCGTGCTCTCCAACTGCCGTGTCCTGGGCGAGGGAGTGGACATCAGAGCGGTGGACAGCGTTGCCCTGTTGGACCCCAAGGGTGCTCCGCACGACATCGTCCAGGCCATCGGCCGGGCGCTCCGTCAAAAGCCAGGAGAAGGCAAAGTCGCCTCCCTGATCGTACCGGTATTTCTCCAGCCCGGAGAAAAGCCCGAGGATATGTTCACCTCGGGATCGTATCGCCCGTTGGTGAAAGTCTTGGAAGGTCTGCGCGCTCACGATGAAGAGGCCGTGGAATTGCTCGCGATTCCGCAGGAGCCTCAGAAGGACGTGGCGCAGTCGTCGGTGAACATCGGTGTCGCGCCAGAAGAGGGCGAGGAAGAATCCCGGTTGCTGCTGCGTTTTGCTGCCCCCAGGGATCCTGTGATGGTCGCGGACTGGGTCAGTTTCAACGTGATCGACACCGAACGCCAGGACTGGGCACGCGGCTGGGCGAAACTGAAGACGTACGTCGAGCGGGTCGGGAACGCGAGGGTGCCCTACGGACACCGCGAGGGTGCGACACCACTTGGACAATGGGTCGCAGAACAACGACGCGTCTATACAGCCGGGCAGATGACCGGCCAGCGCGCCCGACGGCTCGAACAGCTCGGCATGGTCTGGTCCCTGGCCGATGAGCGGTTCCAGGAGAACCTTGAGGCCGCGAAGGCGTACTACGCGCAGCACTGGACGCTGTGCGCGCCCCGCTCCGCGAAGATGCTGGACCGGCCGTTGGGGATGTGGCTCGCGAATTTGAGGCGGCCGGGTGCGCTGGATGGCCACCCGGAGTGGAAGACGGCGCTGGAGGCCGTGGACGAGGACTGGAAGCCGGAGTGGCCCGCGGAGTGGCAGCGGCACTACGCCGCGCTGCGCGAGCTCGTGCCCGGCGAAGACGGCCAGGCCGGCGGGGTCCATGTCCTGCCCGGCGTCACCGTCCACGGCATGGACATCGGGAAATGGCTGGCCAAGCAGCGGACGCCGAAGGTCTGGCAGGTCCTGTCGGACGGGCAGCGTGAGCGCCTGGAGCAGCTCGGCATCGTGCCGGTGGCCCCCGAGCCGGGAACACCCGCCAAGGCGCCCGCCACGGCCTTTGGGGCCTTCGAGAAGGGCGTCGCGGCCCTGGCGCAGTACAAGGCCCGCGAGGGCTCTGTGACGGTTCCTCGGGCCCACGAAGAGATCATCGTGGTTGACGGCCAGGAGCACGTCGTGAAGCTCGGAGTGTGGCGCAGCAACATGCGCAGCAGGCGAGACTCGCTGCCCGATGCACGGCGCCAGTTGCTCGCGGACCTCGGTCTGTTCGAGTGAGGGATGGCTCAGGGGCTGGTCGACGCTGTTGCGTGGCGGGGGCTGCTTGCTGGGCGGGACTTCTGCTCGCAGAGTTCTGTCTGCGTTCCGCTTCGTTCAGGAAACCGGCTCGGGAACGTCACCCGGCCTGACCGGCACGATTTCGACTCGGGTGCAGCCCACGGCTTTGAGTTCGGTGCGGCGGCGCTTCGCCGACCGTTTGTCGTACCTGCCGGCCGACGCCTGCGGGGCACCGTCAGGGTCGGTCCACAGCAGACCGTAGTGCTGCATCACGCTCGTCATGGCGATCACACTTCCCCTCCCCGACGACCGTAAGCACGCTGCGCGAAGCCCATCGTCGGCAAACTCGCCGCACCCGCCGCGCTGGAATGGGCGCATCAAGGTTAAGGAGTGGGATAAGTTTACGGTTAAGGATTGCCTGGAGCGAGGGTGCAGGGTCATGCCATCCGAGGAAGAGCTGTTCGCGTCCGTCGACGCTCTGTTGAACGAGGAGCCGCGCCTCCCGCCTCCGGCGGAGCGTGCCCGGCTGCGTGAGGCCGCCGGCATCACCCAGGCCCGCCTGGCCACCGCGTTGAAGACCACGACCCAGTCGGTGAAGAACTGGGAGAACGGCCGTAGCGAGCCGAAGTCGCCGCGCCTGGACGCCTACCAGCGGCTGCTGAACGGATGGGCGGCAAAGTACCCCGCCCCCGGCGCCGTCTCGGCTGCCGCGACGGCGCCAGCTGCGTCCGCCGCACCGGCCGCGTCCAAGCTGGAGACGACAAACGCCCCTCAGCCTGTTGACGTTCCAGGGGCGGGACCGGCGCGTCCCGCCACCCCGGCTGGGGCGACATCGCGGCGTCCGGCCCCTAAGAAGGCTGCGAAGCCGGCAGCCGATCCGCGGTTCCCGCATGGGCCGCTCGCTGTGCTCGACGGTGACGGCTCCGCGTACGGGGTGGACGGCATCGTGCTCGACTGCCCCGCGGCCACCGTGGTGGAGCTGGTGGAGTGGACGCTGCGCGAGTCCGGGCTCGGTGCGCCACGTCTGCACCGCAACGGCAAAGACAGCGACCCGCTGATCGTGCTCACCGCCGCGGCCGCCGTGAATCTCGGGCTGCCCGAGCGCCTGGAAGGCCACGAGCAGCGCCGCTCCCTGCGTCTGCCGGAGGATCACCCGGTGGTCAAGCAGGTGGTGAAGGCGAAGTGGCGGCTCACCCAGCGCGGGTTCGGGCCGTGGGCAAGGATCTACCGCAAGGCCCAGGGGCGCGAGCGGCAGTGCGTGCAGCTGGCGATCCTGCCCTGGGACGCTCTCGATGAGCGGTCCTGGCCCGGCGTTGCGGAGATGGAGCCGGCCGACATCGCGCGCGTCCTGGGGGTGTACGCGCAGCGGGTCATCACCCCGCGAGGGTCGACGGCCGTGTCCGGGCTGGAGCTGATGACGGCGCTGCGCCCGCCCACCCGCGCGGTGCAGGACCCGCTGACGGGGAACTGGGTGCCCGGCCACAACCCCGGCTCGCTGGGCACCGAGCCAATGGACCCGGCGCCGCCGGAGGCCACCCCCGAACACCCGGTCGTCGTCGACAGCGGCTGGAGCGGCGGGTTCCTGAACGAGGAGGCGTACCAGTGGGTGCGGCCGGTGGACCTGCTCAACGATGAGGAGTGCACCCTGCCCTTCGCGGTCGGCCTGGATCTGAACACCGCCTTCCTTGCCGCCGCGGCCCGCCTGGTCGTCGGCCTGTCCGCCCCCGACCACTTCGTGGGCCCGACGTTCAACCCGAAGATCCCCGGAAGCTGGCTGGTCGACCTGTCCCACGTCGAGGTGGACCCGTGTCTGCCCTCGCCCTTCACACCGACCGGCGAGCGTCCGACGGGACCGGCCTGGTACCAGACACACACCGTCGCCTACGCCCAGGAACTCGGCTACAACGTGGCTCCCCTGGAGGGGTACCTGCGCCGCGAGACCGGCGCGTACCTGGACCCGTGGCACGACCGCCTCAAGGCCGCCTACGTTGACACCCTCGCCGACCTCGGCGTCACCAAGGACCTGAACGACGCGGAGTTCCTGGCGGCGATGGAGCGGCACAAGGAGGTCGACCCGGCGATGGCGGCCGTCCTGGCCGCCATCAAGGCCACGGTGAAGGGCGGCATCGGCAAGCTGCGCGAGCGCCCGCAAGGCAAGAAGTACAAGGAGGGCGAGCCGTGGTCGGCCCTCCAGCGGCCGACCTGGCGCCCCGACATCCGCGCCGCCGTCATCTCCAAGGCCCGCATCAACATGCACCGCAAACTGCGCAACATGGCCACCATGACGGGCCTCTACCCGCTCGCCGTACTCTCCGACTGCGTCGTCTACCCCTCACCGGGCGACAGCCCCCTCGACTTCCTCCCCTACGCCGCCTCCGGCAAGCCCCAGCCCGGCGGATTCCGCCTCGGCCCCACACCCGGCTTGGCCAAGCTCGAGGGCGTCCAGCCGATGCTGTGGGCGGTCGACCTCATGGAACAGGGCCACAACCCCGCCCGCCACATCAAAGGCGGCGACGCCGTCCACGACGAAGGAGAGTAGCCGTGGCCGGAGAGATCGACGACGCCATCGAACGCGCCGACCGGGAAGCCTTCACCCGCCAGCCACCCAAGACACTCCAGGCACGCATCAACTTCCTGATGAAGCAGCTCAAGACGACCAAAGCAGTCGCAGCGGAGCTCGGCGTCAGCCAACGGTCGGTGGAGCGCTACCGCAAGGGCGAACGCAAACACCCGCCCCAGGCCATCGCCGAACGGATCGACGACGCCGTACGGCAGCGGTGGCAGCCCCAGGTCCGCAAACGCCGCCGCAAGCAGGCCGCCACCACGCGCGGCATCACGGTGGAGACACGGGCCCGGTTCGGGTACACCGCACCCATCGGCACCACTGACGACGGACGCTTCCGGCGCCTGACCGTGCACCTCCCCCCCGCCTACGCGCAACGCCTGTTCGACGCCCGCAACACGGGTGCCAGCGACCAGGAGATGCGGGGGATCATCGCCGAAGGATTCAAAGAGATCTACTTCCAGGACGGCGGAGCCCGCGCTCTGGGACTCTCCGACGTCACCCTCAACGACATCGACTACCTCGACCTCGACTACTGACCCGGCGCCGACCGGGGCAGGAACCTGTCCAGTCGCGTTGCGAGCCGAAGAGGACATCGGGGGTGAGGTGTGGCCGCAGGTGTGTTGCGAACCGTGCCGCTGGCAGGGGAGCTGACCGCGTCGCTGATCAGCCGGGTGGCTGCCCGCTACGGTCTCGCAGCCAGCAGCGTGATGCGGCTGTGGACGTGCCGCAACTCCCCCAGCCGGCACGACGGCGGTGGTGTGAGGGCAGATGCGGAGGTCGTCCTCAACGGGGCCGGGCGGGGTGTGCTCGCCGAGCTGTGCGGAGTGGAACCGGCGGTGCTGGCGCGCGCTCTGCCGTCGTTCACCGTGGACGATCCCACGATCAGCACCGGCCGGGACGCCTCCCTGGCGCAGGCACGGTGGCGGGCGGCAGTCGCGGTGGCGGGGGATGCAGCGTTCGGCTGCCGCCTGTGCACCGCGCGGCGCACCGGGCAGGCCCTGCGGGCGGTGCGGTATGTGCCGCGCCGGCAGCGGGTCTGCCTGCGGCACGGGCGCTGGCTGCTGGACGCGGACGCCGACCAGCCGCTGGAACACCTCGATCTGCGCCTGCTGCCGGAGGTGGTGGCCGCGCAGCGGCGGTGGCCGGGCGTGGCACGGCGTGCGGTGCGCGCCGGGGTGGAGCCGCAGCAGGCGTTCACGCTGGCGCATGCGGTGGTGGCCCGCTGGTGGGAGCAGGCTCTGTACTGGGAGCAGGAGGAGGTCTGGCCGCGCCGTCTGCACCACTTGGCAGGCGGCAACGCGGGATCACAGCTTGGGTGGTGGCGGATCGTGGGCCGGGACGCGGCGATCTTCCCGGAGGTGACGGCCGTGGCACAGGCGCTGCTGGAGCCGGCCATGGCCGAGGTGGCCTGGCGGGCAAGCGGCGGGATGCAGCCTCGGGCGCGGGGCGCCGACGATGCGTTCTGTCACCGGCTGGGCGAGCTGGTAGGCCGCACATGGCTGGGACCCGAACTTGCGGCTGACCACGGCAGCCCGCTGAACGACTGGAGGGGTGCGATCGTGCGCGCCCGCCGCCACGAGACGGGGCCGGCCGGGTGGCGGGAGGATCCGTGGCGGCTGAAGCGGGAGCAGCAGCCCGCCACGATGGCTGGTCAGCTGCGCGTCCTGGCGGCAGAAGCCCGGTCGGGCGGCTCGGGGACCCGGTGGCGGGCTACGGTGAGCGCCGAACAGCGGTTCCGTATCACGCAGTTGGTCGACGAGGCGCGTGAACAGCTGGTGGAGCTGCGCGGCGTGCACAGCGGCACCACCGCCGAGGTGGCCCGCACCCTGCTGGAGCACCTCAGCCGCAGTGCCGCCCTGATCGATGAGGCCCTCGTGCACACCGCCACCGCGGCCGTCGCCGCCGGGGTGGCACTGGAGGAGGTCGCCGCGTGGTCCCGCCTGAGCGCCCAGGAGCTGGCCGAGGTACTCGCGGCGGGTGAGGTCGGGGACTGACACGGCCGGCAGCTGCCGAACGGCGGCGCGGGCCAGTCGGCAGTCGGCCAGCCGTTGCCGACAAGGTGCTGCGCGGCGGGGTGAAAGTGCAGAACTCTACACTGACACCGGTGCCGCCGCCCGGCGCCCTGGGTGCCCCGCGCAGCCCAACAACCCGCGATTGCACCGATGTTGCGGTTACCGGCTGGTTCTCCTGCGCGGCAGGTCAGGCATGGCGTTGTGTGGGGTACGTGATCATCGACAGCAGCCAGGAGGCCGCATCGTCCGCGGTACCCGAGGGCGGGTGCCGCATCCCCGGGCCGCACAGCACGGATGGTGCTGTGCGACGCGAAGGCGGTTCGGCCGTAGACGCCAGCCTGATCGATGTGCGCTTTCGAGACCCTCTGGGGTGCTCGCGTCAGGTCCCGTGGCTTGAGGCTGCGCAGGACGTCCCTTTCGAGGACTCTCCTGCGGTACGGCCTTTTCCCGTCCGGCCCGGGCGGCGTGTGGCTCCGGGTTGGTGGTGGTCGTCGACGACCGGGCGGCTGGTGGCGTACGGGTCCGGTGTCATGCGGACCGAGTTGATGCTGCTGGACCGGGATCCGGCGGTGGTGGCGCTGGCCTGCCGGCCGGTGGAACTGGTGTGGCGTGAGGACGGCAAGGCTGTCGGTCATGCGCCGCAGCTGATGGCCAGGCTTCAGGACGGCAGTGGCCTGTTGCTCGACTGCGCGGGACGCAGCGGGCCCTCTGCCCGGCTGGCGGCGCGGGCACGGGTTGTGGCGGCGGCCGCCGAGGCAGCGGGCTGGTCCTACCGGCTCGCGGAGCCGCCGGATCCGGTGCTGGTGGCCAACGTGCGGTGGCTGGCAGGTTACCGGCATCCCCGGTACGCCGCGGGTCCGTGGATGCCGGCTCTGCTGGAGGCCTTCGGCAGTCCGCGGCCGGCGGTGGAAGCGGTGTGTGGGCTGGGGGATCCGATCGCCGTGTGGCCTGCGGTCTTTCACGCGCTGTGGAGCGGGGTGCTGCGGGTGCGGCTGGACGAACCGCTGCACGAGCGCGTGGTCGTCTCGGTCGCGCGGCAGGAGGCCGAAGCGGCGTGACGCAGGTGGTTGTCGAGGTCGGGGCGCGCCTTCGCTACGACGGACGGGTATGGACGCTCGCCGTGCTGGAAGGCGCCCGGGCCACACTGGTGACCGACGAAGGCGCCGCGGCGGTGGTACTGCTGCCCTACCTGTTCGCTCATCCGTCCTTTGAGGTGGAAGGCGGGACGGCGCCGGGGAGGGTGCCGCCGTTCGGCCTGCTGGAGGCACTGCCGGTTGAGGTGCGGGAGCGGGCTCTGGCGTGGCAGCGGCATGTGCGGGAGGTGGAGACCGGCTTCCCTGACACGGTCGGGCAGAGCGCCCCGCGTGAGCAGTTCGATCCGGCCACGCGGAGCCTGGCGCAGCGCGAGCGGGCGAAGGCCGAGGAGCTGACGGCGGCGGGCTGGTCGGCGAGTGCGGCGACGGTGCGCCGGATGCGGGCGCGCTACCGCAGCGAGGGCTTGTGGGGGCTGGTGGACGGCCGGGCGGTGAGGGAGCGGTCGGCGGTGGGGCGGGCCGATGAGCGGGTGGTCGCGGCGGTCAGGAAGGTGCTGGAGGGGCAGCGGGAGCGGTCGACGGGCACGTTGGTGCGGCTTCGCCGCCGGGTGGGGTGGCTGCTGGAGGAGGAGTACGGCCCTGGGGTGGTGGCGCTGCCGCCTTCGTCGACGTTCAACCGGCTGGTGCACGCGGTGGCCGACGGCCAGGGGCTGCTGGGGACGGCGGCGCAGCGGCGGTGGCATGTGTCGCGGCCGGCGCCGCCGTTCACGCCGACGGTGGCACTGCGCCCGGGTGAGCTGGTGATGCTGGACAGCACGCCGCTGGACGTTATGGCGGTGCTGGACGACGGTGTGACCGGCCGTCTTGAGCTGAGCATCGCGCTGGACGTGGCGACGCGCAGCATCTGCGCCGCGGTGCTGCGTCCGGTGGGCACGACGTCGGTGGACGCGGCGATGCTGCTGGCGCAGATGGTGGTGCCAGCGCCGATGCGGCCGGAGTGGGATGCGGCGCTGTCCATGCAGCGGTCGGTCATCCCGTATGAGCGGCTGATCGCGTTGGACGCGCGCCTTCAGGGGGCGGCTGCCCGGCCGGTGATCATGCCGGAGACAGTGGTCGTGGACCAGGGCCGGGTTTATGTGTCGGCTTCGTTCGTCTCGGCGTGCGAGAGCCTGGGCGTGTCGGTGCAGCCGGTGCCGCCGGCGAACGGCCCGGCCAAGGGGAACGTGGAGCGGACCTTCCGCTCCATCGCCGACGGGTTCAGCCAGTACCTGCCGGGCCACACCGGCTCGGACGTCTCCCAGCGGGGCGCGGCCGCGGAGCAGGATGCCTGCTGGAGCCTGGCACAGCTGCAGGAGCTGCTGGACGAGTGGGTCATCTGCGGGTGGCAGGAGCGCCGGCACGAGGCGCTGCGGCACCCGATGATGCCGCGGGTCGCCGTCTCACCCAACGAAATGTGGGCAGCTTTGGTGGCCGTGACGGGGCATGTACCAGTGCCCTTGTCCGCCCACGACTACGTCGAGCTGCTGCCCCTGCGGTGGCAGGCGATCAACGACTACGGCATCCGCTTCGGCTACCGCACCTACGACCACCCCGGCCTGAACCCCTACCGGCGTCGCCGCTCACCGCGGGCGGACAAGAACGGCCGCTGGGAGGTCCACCACAACCCCTACGACCCGAACCGGGTGTGGGTGCGCCTGCCCGAGGGATGGCTGGAAGTGCCGTGGGTCCACGCGGCGGGGGTGAGGCGCCCGTTCACCGCGTTCACCTTCGACCACGTCCGCCGCACCGTCCAGCGCCGACATGGCCGTGAAGAGCACGAGGCAGCGATCGCCCAGGCACTCGATGCGCTACTGCGCCGTGCCAGCCAGGGACTGGGCAGCAGGCGAGAGCGGACGGTAGCCGCCCGCGCCCAGGCGGCCGCGCAGATGACCGATTCCGCTCCCGCCACCACCGGGCAGCAGTGGCCAGTGCCTCTGGCGCCGGGGGCCTCGTTCGGGCTGCCCGGCTCCTTCACCGTCCCGCTTGAAGACGGCGACGGCTGGGACACCGACGACAGCCTGGACGACCTCGAGGACGACCCGGACGGCGAGGACTACCTTCTCGCCGCCCTCGCCGACGGCCAGGACACCGCGGACCAGTCCGCTGGGCAGACACTGGACGCCACCGGGGCGGGCGGCATGCGCATCTACGACCCGTACCAGGAGGCTCAGGCATGGTGACAGCGGCGCAGCCCGCCACCACGAGCACGTTCAGTCCGCTGACCACGTGGGACGGGTGGCAGCAGTTCGTCGACACGCCCCACGCACCGGCACGGGAGGCCGACGACCAGGAGTGGACGCTGGAGCAGCGGGAGGACTACCACGCACGGTTCGTGGTGCTGAAGACCCCCGCCATGGACACCATCTCCACCGCGGTACGCCGCCTGCTGCTGCTCAACCGCGGCCAGCAGGGCGGAGCCCGGCGCGGCCTGATCATCTCCGGGCCGGCCACCACCGGGAAGACCACCGCGATGCAGCAGCTCGGGCGCACCGTCGAACTCGCCGACCGGCGCCGCCACCCCAACCAGGACGGGCGTCTGCCGGTGCTGTTCATCACCGTGCCGCCGTCCTCCACCCCGAAGATGCTCATCAGCGAGTTCGCCCGCTTCCTCGGCCTGCCCGCCCTGGAACGGATGAACCAGATCCAGATCACCAACGCCGTGTGCGAGCTGCTGTGCGAGATGAGCACCCAGCTGGTCCTGGTCGACGACGTGCACCTGATGGACACCCGCAGCCGGGCCGGCGCCGAGACCTCTGATCAGCTGAAGTACCTCGGCGAGCGGATCCCGGCGACCTTCGTCTACTCCGGCATCGACGTCGAATCCTCGCCGCTGCTGACCGGCGTGCGCGGCTCCCAGCTCGCCGGCCGCTTCAAAATCGTGCGCAACCAGCCCCTGCGCTACGGCAGCAGCGCGGACAAACAGATCTGGCACGACCTCGTGCGCAGCATGGACAGCGCCTTGCGGCTGCGCCATCACCGGCCGGGCACGCTGGTCACGCACGCCGCCTACCTGCACGCCCGCACCGGCGGCCGCATGGGCAGCCTCTCCCACCTCATCCGGGAAGCCGCCCTGGTGTCCCTGCTGGACGGCACCGAGAAGATCACCAAGAAGCTCCTCGAACAGATCGAGCTCGACAGCGCCGCCGAACAACGGGCCCGGGCACCGCACCGCCGCCGGATGCCCTCGCAACGCCAGCCCTGACCTGCGCGTCCGCCCCAACTGTCCGTCCTGATCCCCCATTTGGCGACTACTTGGATGCAGATGCATCCGAGCCCGCCAGGAACGACCTCTGCTCCCTCATGCTCGACTCTCTTCCACCACAGCCGCAGCCGCCTCGGACAGCAGAGGCACGTCCGGGGCCGGTTCGTCTCGCCCCGCTGCGCGGCGAGACGAACCTGTCGTACCTGGACCGGCTGGCCGACCGCTACCGGCTCGGCGTCAGAGACCTCATCCCCGCCCTGCTCCAGGTCGGCGGAGGCCTGTTCAAGGGCTACCGCACGGACGGCGAGGTGTACCTCAACGCCGAAGCCCGCGCCCGCGTCTCCGCGTTCTGCCGCGTGCCCGAGGAGATCCTTCAGCGGGCTCTGCCCGCCTGGACCGCCCAAGAGCCCGTCTCGCCGGACGGGGCGGGTGCGGCCGGGCGGTTCCGGTTCGGGGCCGTGGTGCCGGCCGCGGGGGAAGGCTGCCGGCTGTGCACGGCCACACGCACCGGACGGACCAAGCCCGCCCGGCTCTATCTGCAGCCGCACACCCGCATCTGCCCGCGCCACCGGCGCTGGATGCTCGGCACCCACTGGATCGACGGCGCGCCGGCCGACACCGAGCAGGTCGACTTGGTGGAGCTCGCGGAGGTGGTCGCGGCGCACCGGCGGCATCTGGATCTGCTGCGCCACCGGCCGGACGCCGCCCGCGCGTTCGAGGTCGCGCATGCCGTCGTCGTCTCCTGGTGGGCACAGCAGTGGCCCGAAGAAGAGCAGTGGCCCCGCCGGGTACGCCAACTCACGCCCCAGGGGGCCGATCCCGGCTGGTGGCGGCTGCTGGCCAGGGACGCGGTCACCTACCCCGAGACCGTCGCCCTCACCTCAGTCCTCACCGACGCACGCACCAGGCAGCGAATGCTCGCCGACACCGGCGGACATCTGCCCCACACGCTCGCTCACGCCCCTGGTCTGGTCACCCAGCTGGCGCGGGTGACGAACCGGCCGTGGCTGCCCGAACAGATCGCCTCCACCTCGGCTGGTCCATTGCTGCTCTGGGTGCAGCACTGCGTACGAGCCGACGCGGACACAGCCGTCGCCGACCGGCTGTGGACGCTGCACATGGCACACCGGCCCCGCCCCATCGCCCGCGAACTCACCGCCTACCGCGACATCGCCAACAAGGGCGAGAACGCTGCGGGTGGTACGCGGCTGCACCTGGGGCTCCGGCACACCTCGGACCAGGCATTCACCACCGGCCTGGCCCACGCTCGCGCCTACGCTGCGGTCCACGGCCATCTCGCCGCTCCGATCGGCGAGCGGTTCAACGGCTTTGCCCTGGGCCGGTGGCTGTCGAACCACCGGAAATTCCCCGCGATGCCACCCGAACACGTCGCGGAACTCGAGGCGCTGGATCCGTGGTGGAGACCGCCGTGGACGGTCATGTGGCAGCGTTCCTACTACGAAGCCCGCGACCACGCCCGCGCCCGGGGCGGCCTGCGGCCCGAACACGGCTTCCCCGCCACCAGCTTCGGCCTGGGCGAATGGCTGTACAACCAGTGCACCGGCTACGACGACCTGCACCCCGCACAACAGCGCCTCCTGGCCTACATCGGCCTCACCCGCGACAGTGCCCGGGCGGCCCGGCCCCGCCGCAAGCACATGGCCACCCACTTCCAGCGCGCCCTCGCCTGCGCCCGCACCTTCGCCGAAGCCCACGGCACGCTGGTGAACGCGACCACCGACACCGTCCAGGACGGACTGAAGCTGGGACAGTGGCTGTCCAACCAGCGCAGCAAAGACCGCGCCCACCAGCACCACCACTGCACCCCCTCACCCCGGGCGCAGGCGCTGTCGGCAATCGATCCCTGGTGGAACCCGCCCTGGACACTGGAATGGCAGCGCTCCTGGCACCAGGCACACACCCACGTCCAAGGCGGCCACGTCCTGGACGCCGCGGCAGGATTCCCCGGCACCAGCAGCGCACTCGCCACATGGCTGACCACCCAGTGCGCCCAGTACGACACCCTCCAGCCCGACCAACAGGACCTGCTCGCCCGTATCGGACTGACAATGGAGACCGCGCGCGGCGCTGCCGCCCGGCCCGCCGAGCGCGAGGCCGACTTCGCCGTCGGCCTCGGATACGCGCGCTCCTACCACGCAACGCACCGAACCCTCGCCGCCGCGATCGACACCGTCCACGACGGATTCCAGCTCGGACGATGGCTGCGCCGGCAACGCCAGCACGCCCGTACCGACGCCGACCGGGGTACACCTCCCTCTGCCGCGGCGAAGGCGCTGAACAAGATCGATCCCTGGTGGTGCCCGCCCTGGAGCCTGGCGTGGCAACGCGCCTGGCAGCACATCCACGACCAAGTCCGAGCCGGCCACCGGCTCGACACCGACCACCACTTCCGCAGCTTCGCCCCCACCCAACGCGCCTGGCTCCGCCAGCAGCGCACCCACTACGACGACCTCCACCCCGACCAGCAGCGCCTCCTGGCCGACATCGGCCTCACCCGCGAGAGAGCCCGCACCCGTCCCATCAACCCGTACGCCGAGACCGCACTCACGCATGCCCGCGCCTACGCCGCCACCCACCACACCCTGGCCGTGGCCTACTCCACCGTCCACGACGGCTTCCCGCTGGGGCGCTGGCTGAATGACCAACGCCAACAAGCCCGACGCGATGCCACCCCCAACGCCCGCCACCAGGCATTGACCGCGATCGACCCGTGGTGGAACCCGCCCTGGGACCTTGCCTGGCAACGCGCCTACACCCGCGCCCGCACCACACAAAACCGCCCCACCGGCCTGCCGGCCGACGTCAGAAGCTGGATCAGAGCACAACACGCCGCCTGGACACATCTACGCCCCCAACAGCAGAAACTCCTGACCGACCTGGGAATCACGCCCGGCTCAGAAGAAGCCGCCGGCCCCCGCCGGACCAGCCGCGTCTACCTCGCAAGCCCCGGAGTCACCCACGCCCGCGCCTACGGGGCCCTCCACGGCCACCTCTCCCCCAGCACCGACACCCACCACGACGGCTTCCCCCTGGGCCGCTGGCTGGTACAAACACGCCGCAAAGCCCGACAAGGCCGCCTCTCCCCCACCACCCCCCAAGCCCTCGACACCATCGATCCCTGGTGGAACCCGCCCTGGCCCAGCATCTGGCAACGCACCTACCAACAGGCTCTGTTGCACTACCGCTCCGGCCAGAAGCACTCCCCCGCCCTCCAGCGATGGACCGAGCGGCAACGCACCCGCTGGACCACCCTCCACCCCCAGCAGCAACACCTCCTCACCACCATCGGCATCCACCCCGGATAGAACCGACAACACCACCACTGTCAGACCCATACGGAACAATCCCGCCATGGGCGAATCCCTCGCGACACAGTTCCTCAGCGCGGACCTCGATACGGCCTGCCCCGCCTGCGGCTACCTGATGTGGATCCGCTACTCAGAGGTCGTGGCCCAGACCGCCGTGACCTGCCCCTGCTGCTACACCCACATCTGGCTGGTCGACGAGACCGGCAGCGCACAGAACGCAGGCGACGTCGTCCAGCAGCAGATCGCACAAGCTCTGAAAGGCCTCTTCCGGTGAAATACCAGCAACGCCTCCAGGTCGCCGTACGCGAACGCCTGCGCAAACTCATGACCGCGTCCTACTCCAGTGCCGGCCACGAAGTCCACCTCGCCGTCACCTGGATCAACAGCCAACCGGCCCTCAAAGGCCTCCTCGAGGAGGCGTCCCGGGCAGAGCCAGGTGTAGACCGGGAGCGGTTCCGCACCGGACTGACTCGCAGCGGCCGGTTCGTCTGGCCCAGCCGAACCGAGCAAGGGCGAGCCGCCCTCATCTGGGAACTGATGCAGGACATCGCTTCCAAAGAAGCGAGCAACCCCGACGTCGGGCTGCGGACCGCGATCGGTTACAGCATGCAAAGGCGCCATCAGGACAGCTGGCGAGAGTTCGCCGAGGACATCCTGCAGCCCCTGTTCGACTTCCTCAGCGAACGTGTCGGCGCCGAAAGCAGCATCCTGCACACCCTCGAGCGCTACCGCACCCGCATCGAATGGTTCGACCGGGAGGAGCTCTACACGCGCTTCACCGCCGACACCGCCAACGGCGAAGAGGTCTACAACCTCGACCTCCAGCGCTTCCTCTTCCTCGAAGGCGACCACATCACCCACGCCAAGCCCCGCTCAGCCTCCGGCGAAGCCGACCTCATCGGCGACCTCGACGGCCGTGACCCCCTCGTCTGCGACGGCAAGATCTTCGACGGCAAGAGCCGCGGCAAGAGCTACCTCGTAAAAGGCGTGCACCAGATCATCAAGTACGCCCACGACTACGGGCAGCACACCGCCTACCTCGTCATCTACAACATCACCGACAAGCTCCTCGAACTGCCCACCGACGGAACCCCCGGTGCATGGCCCCCGTACACCAAAATCTCGGGCGTCCGCGTCTACTTCATCCACGTCCGCGTGGCGCCACCCACCACCACCGCCAGCAAAGCCGGCAAAGCCACCCGCGTCACCCTCACCCACGACGACCTCACCAATCCCGACACCACCTGACGTCCGATTCAGCAGATACCTTCGGCGGTCCATACCTCAGTCACACGCCACCCGTTAGGAAGCACCGTGAACAGCCGGGACCGCATCCCGTACTTCCGCTGGCAGCGCCACCTACCGCGCATGATCCAGGACCGAAGCGCGGGCCTGATGATGGCCGCAGCGGCGGTCATAGCCCTCCTGTTCAGCGTCATCGGCGGTCTCGCTGAGCTGTCCAGCCCATCATCAGATCCGTGCCAGCGGGCACGTGACATCGCCGACGAAGCCCGCCCCGCTGACGGCAAAGTCGACTCCGGCATTGAGCGCGAGCAGGCCATCGAACCAGCAGGCGATTGGCTCGATGCCGCAACGGAATGCCGACAGAGCGGCGGCGACCCAGGACCCGGGTTCTAGCCACCCACACCACAGAGCACCGGCGCCCCATGACATCTCAAGTAGCGACCCAGGAAAACTGCACCACGCTCGATCAACCTGCACACATCACATAAACGCAGGTCAGACAGCCACCGCCGCACCCAACCCCACACACCGAGGACCCGACCCACCAGGAGGACCCCACCCACAAAACTGAGAAACCCCAGCTCATAGCCACAACAGCCACTCAGAACCACTAGGCGACGACACTATCCACTGTGCCTGGGGAGATCGTCGTCCAGGGCGAGGACCTCGGGCGGTGGGCCAGAGTCCAGCGCACCGCGGCCGTATGGGACGGCTTGCTGCCCGCCCAGCAGTGGCTGCTCACGCAGGTGCTGCACCTGACGCCGGACCAGGAGCAGCCTGAGGCCGGACCTGCGCCAGGCCGGCAGAGCGTCGTGGGCAGGACGCGGGCGCAGATGTGGGCCGATAACCTTGCCGCTGCCCGCCAATATCATCAGCGGGAAGGACACTTGAACGTCCCTCGCCAGCACGTGGAAAGCGTGGGGGGCGAGGACCGTGCGCTAGGCGTGTTCATCGCCAACTGCCGGGCCCGCCAGCAACGCCTGGCCCCTGAGCGGGTGCAGGAACTCAGTGCCGTCGGGATGAAGTGGGCTTGAGGAATCGCGTGCGGAGGTCGTCGAGGTGCGCGGCTGCGGGCCCGCACCTCCACCCGCTTGGACGGTGTCAGTGTACGGGCTCAAGTGCAGAGGTTGGTGTGCTCCAACCGGCTTCCATACCGGGGGTGGCGGAGCCGTCCGATAGGGAAATGTGAGGACCAGGTCCGAGTGGTCAAGAGCGCCTACGGCGGGGCTTTTGCGGTGACGACGTCGGCGAAGACTGGGGGTGCCAAGAAGTACTCGCCCATCACAGATCGTTGCGCCAGGAATCGTCTCGTCGTAGCAGCACTGTTCCGGTAGCCTCCTGGGCCAATCGACTCCCGGCGACAAGGATGTCAGCTACCAGGCGACGGACGGTTTTAGGCAACCAGGAAACGCGTCGTTCGGCGACGAGCGGTTCGACTGGCTTCGGGGCCGGTCCTCGGGCGTTGTGTCGGAGAAGGAGCCGGTAGAGGCCGACGGCGGGACGGACCGGTGGGAGTCCCAGTGCTGCGCTGGACACGTTGGCCCGCTGCGGGATTGTCAGTCCGTCATCATCAAGATCGCCGTAGTAGGCGATGTCCGTGACGCCGTCCAGCCTCGCGATTCGGGCGATTGAAGCCTCGAAGGCGTGGCCGCCGCCGAACGCAACCCAGCCAACTCGCCCGCAGTCGCCCGCCAGCAGTGTGCTGACGGTTTCAAAGGTGTCGCTGTTCTCGATCACCAGGACGGTGTCACCCTCACCAACGCGTTCGTAGGCCAGTGGCGGCGGGATCCGCTCGGCGAAGAGTGTGGCCAGGGTGAGGCGGCCGGGCGCGAACAAGGTGGTGGCGGCGAGCGCGTCAAGGCGCTTCTCATCACCGAAGATCTCCAGGGAGCGCTCGCGCATGGGGACGATGGTCCGCCGGTCATCGTCCCCGTCGGTGTCGCGCAGCCATCGATTGATCGTCTTGAGGACATCGATCTGAGCGGTGGTCAACTTGTCGGCGCTCGCCCAGGAAAGCTCGCGACGCCAGACGACTGGTGTCGACGCGCGCGCGGATTTGGACTCTGGCTTGAGCGGTACCGGCAGACGGAGCCAGCGCGGCAGCGGCGGCTGTGCGTCGTCCCACCCATCACGGCTTCGCGGCAACTCAACCAGGTGATGGTCAGCGAGCTCATCGAGTAGCGCGGAGAGGACGGGACGGCCTTGTGTGGTGCCGGCCGTCCCGGGGCACGCCTGGTCGAAAGCTGCAAAGATCGTGGCCTGTTCGACACGGCGTTGCGTCATCGAGCTCAGGGTTGCCGCCAGGCAGGCCGCCGATTCCGACAAGGGTTGCCACTCGGCTTCCTCGGCACCTGGGTCGTCGCTCATCAGTCGTCGTCCATCTCGCTGTAGCTCTCCTGCTGTGTCTCCTCGCCGACGCGGGGCGTGGTTTCGGGGTCGCGTGGTTTCACCAGCAGCCGTGCGGCGGAGACTCGGTGGGTGGCATGGTCCTCGTCCGGCATCGTCTCGTTTGCGAGGCGATCGGTGACGTGCAGGTGCCGTATCCCGGTGCGCTGGTCGGCGTCGTTGCGCAGCCGGATGCATAGGGGGAACGTGGCCAGCACCCGGTCCTCCATGTTCCCGGTGGTGTAGATCAGCTGGACGCCGAGCGCGGCGGCCATGTTCATCTGCAAGCTCAGCAGGTAGTCGGCGCTGGCCTTGCCGATCGGGTTGTCCAGGATGAGCATCCCGCCCAGGCGGCTGGTGCTGCGCGCTCCGGTTCGTGTACTGCTGCGTAGTGCGGCGAGGGTGCAGTACAGCATGATCGCGCCGGTGAGTTCCTGGCCGCCGGAGAACACCTTGCCCATCTCGCTGATTGACGCGTAGTCGGCGCGGCCTGCGGAGTCGGGCTTGAGGATCTCCACCTTGAAGTCACGTGGTACCGCGGCGCCGACACAGCGCAGAAGGAGGTCACGGCCGGGGAGGTTCGGCTGAGCGCGGGCGTTTTCGTCCAGGGTCTCGGCGATCCGTACGGCGAGGACCTGCGGCTCTGGCTTATTGAATCCGATCTTCAGGATCCTGCGTCCGGCCCACACTCCGGCGCCTTCGGGGAGGCGGGAAAGCCGTTCGGCCTTCTCCAGCAGGGACAGCGCCTCGCCGGTGTGGTGCTTGAGCTGATCGATCAGCAGTTTCCGGTGCCGTTCGGAGCTCTCCAGGTCGGTGGTCAGGCTCGCGGTCCGCCCCATCAGCTGGACCGTCCACTGGTCGGCGCGCTGGATCAGCGACGTTTTGTCGATCTCGGTGAGCTGCTTGTAGATCGGCGCCTTGAGCTTGCCGAACCGGTTGTGGTTGGCGATTTCGCGGAATTCGAGAACGGCATCGTCCACGGCCTGGTTTGCTTCGTGCAGCTGGTCGGACGCCGTGCCGTATGTCTCAGTCGCCGTATCGGCAGCCTGCTGCGCTTCGTCGGCGGTTCCCACGAACGGTGCAGAACCGGACGGCAGCTCCAGTTTGCGTACGGCGGAAGCAAGGCCGCGGTGGACGACTGTCATCTCGCGAGCCGCAGCTTCGGCCTGGTGGAGCTTGCGCTCGGCGGTCTGTTGCGTCTCAGAGGCTGACTTGAGCAGGGCCTCAGCGTCCTTCAGCGCGGCGGCTGCCCGTTCGGTGAGCATGGTGCCTTCGGCGGGGTTCGATGGCGTCCAGTCGGCATCCAGGCTGGACCAGGGCATCCCGTTTCGCTGGCTGGCGGCGGTTGCTTCCGCTTGCAGTTGGCCGCTCCGCTCGCTACGTCTGCTGTGCTCGGCCTCCAGCATTTTCACGGCGCGGCCGAGTTGCCGTTTTGTGGCCTCGATGGTTTCGGTGCTGCCGGCCTGCGGAGAGGAGGCCAGCGCTTGGGCCCGGACCAGGATGTCGGCCGGTTTGTCGAGTAGTTCGGCGTCAAGATCCGATGCTTCCTTCTGCGCCTGGTCGACGCGCCGACGCAGGTCCTCGCCGACTTCCACGGCGTGGAAGCCCTCCGCCGCTTCCTGATAGGAAATGTCCAACGCAGCCAGGTCGGATTCGCCCTGGTCGTGGCTGAGTGGCTGATTCCCGTAGATGACTTTTTTGAGCCGGTCGGCGTATGAGGCGGCGTCACGGCGGAGTGACTCGGCTTGCACCGCGTATTCGGTGGCTCGGTTGCGCAGTCGCTCGGCTTCGCCGCGGCACTCCTGGGCTGCCGCGTGATGTCCTTCGGCTTCCGCTTCGAGTGTGCCGATCTCGGCACGGTTCTTGTCGGCCTCCGCGACATCGGCCGCGAGCCGCCCGAAGAAGTCGGCGATACGGGTAGCGTCGGCTGCGGCCTCCTCAGCATCTGCAGCAACGATGGCACGCTCGTCGAGGGTGTCCACGGCCTGGGCGTAGGCGTCGCGGGCGGCATCGAGTGCGAGCTTGGCCTCGGCGGCTGCGGTTGACGCTGTTTCCGCGGCGGAGCGCAGCCGGTCGGTGTGACCTTTCGGGTGGTCCAGCAGCCAAGTGTCGAGCCGGTTCTCCAGCTGGAAGGCCGCTGTCCGACGTTCGGCGAGTTCGTGGAGGGTGTGTCTGCGGTTTTCGATGCGGGCTTCGGCCTGCTCCCGCAGGCCAGCGGCGGCTGTCGGATCGTGCAGAGCGGGTGTCGGCTCCACGACGAACCCGATGCTGGGTTCGTTCGGTGCTGTCTGCAACGACTCGGCGGTGGTGACGAGCACTGCCGCCGCTGGCAGCAGTTGTGCCTCAGTCAGTGCCGTCCGTGCCTTTTCCAAGGCTTCCTGGTCGGCCACCACGATGCCGTCGACCAGCGCGGGGTGCGCTTGGATGGCCTCGGCGTGCAGGCGAGGGTTCACCAGCTGTTCCAGTGCCCGCCAGCCCGAGGTCGCGGTGATCTCGTGGTCTGCCAGCAGTCCGAGCAGGTTCTCGACAGCCTGACGCGGTGGCATGAGCGCTTCGTCGTCGACGGTGAGGGCCTCGATCAGTCGCTGATCCGCCCGGTTGTCGGCGGTCAACGCGTCCAGCCGGTCCCCGGCCGATGCCTGCGCCGCGGTGGCCAGGTTACAGAGCGCGGATGCGTTGTCTTCCAACCACAGCGCGGGGTCGCCGCCGGGGACATCATCGTCGCCGTGGAGTTCGGCGAGTTCGCGCAGCAGCGTCTGGGCGGCGAGTGCCCCGGCGGCGATTCCCGTGTCCTCGACCGCCCGTACTGCGGCCTCGGCTGCCTGCCGGGCCTTCACCTCGGGTTCGATCAGCTGTTGCGCGGCCTGGTCGAGCCGGCGGGCTTCCAGCTCGAGTTGCTTGTGGGCGTCGCGTTCCCGCGTCGCCTTGATCTTGCTTTCGTCGGCCTTGTTGCGCAGTCGGGCTTCGGCTCCGGGAACGGATTCGCCTTCCTCAAGGATGCCGTGATCCCGCGCCTCCTTCACGCGGGAGTCCACGTCCTTGACCTGTTTGGCCAGCAGCTCGGCACGGACGGTATGCGAGGTGGCCTCTCGTTCGTCCTGCCCAGCGCGGCGGTCGGCCTCGGCCGCGTCCGACTTGCCCTTGGCGCTCTTGTGGTCGAGGGCCTCGGCCTGCGTCGCGCACCGCTGACCGGCGCTCTGGAGGGCACCTGCGAACCGAGCCCCGGCCCTATCGCGACGTAGCCGGGCTGCACCTGCGGCCTGTTCAGCGGCATCCAGCAGCTCGCTGGCGACCTGGTACTTTTCGTGCGCGGCGGCAGCTTTCAGCACCTTGGGGACGAGCGCCCAGGCGGCCAGCTCCGTGCGCTCGCCGGCAAGCCGGTTCTCGGTCTCCTTGGCTTCGGCACGCGCTCCGTCGCAGCGAAGGAGGAGGGTTCTGCGCCGCACCTCCTTGTGGAGCAGGTCGGCCTGCTCGCGAAGCTGTTGGCGCCCTGCGGCGTTCGTCTTCGCGATCAACCGGTCTTCACGGTGCTTGCGCAGCACGTCCTCCGAGCGCTGGACAGACTCGTGCACCGCTGCCGCGAGCTGTGCCAACGCCGTCGCGGCGTTCTGGGCCGCCTTGGCTGCGGCAATCTGCTCGGTGTGCCGTAAGGCAAGGCGCTGGGTGGCTGTCGCCGTTGCTGTGGAGAAGTCGCGGTCCAGCAGCAGTTGTTCGCGCCGCCCGATGTTCCTGGCATAGGCCCCGAAGGCGCTGCCCAGCTCAGTGAAGTTCTCGGCGTCCAGCGCCTTGCTCAGCAGCCACTCCACGAACCGTCGGCCGGTGGTGGTCTTGAACGCCTCGGCCGCGTCCCCCTCGTCGACGTTCATCGCCTGCTGGACCGCGAAGAGATCTGGCTCCAGGCCGAGCCGCCGCAAGTGGTTCTCCCACTCGCCCTGCCGTTTCTCGATCTCCACGTGCAGCGCCTTGTCGGCAGCGTCCAGCCGTTTGAGCGCATCGTGAAAGGAGTTCATCGGCAGCCGCCGCCGGCCCTCGGCAAACGGCAGCGCGGCCAGGGTCGTGACTGCGTTGGGGTTAAGCGAGTAGAACAGCCGCTCGACCCTGTCGTCCGTGGTTGGGGCCAACACCTGTCCGGTCACCAACGTCTCACCGGTGCGGACATTGACCCATTCCAGGACCACATGTGACGGGGCCGCCGCGGACACCACGTAGGCGCGCAGCGCCTCACGGCCTTTACGGGACTGCCGGTCGGGCAGCACCGTGGACAGCAGCATCCGAATGAATACGGACTTTCCGCCTCCGTTCTCCAAGACGAGCAGTGTCGCCAGCGCCGGACGCCTAAACAGCTGGCCGGCCGAGGGGATCAGCGTGCTGGTTGGGATAGGGGGGCCGCCGTTGGACAGATCCAGCAGGACGTCGTCATAGCGGGCCCCGGTCGGGCCGATGTTGTACAAGCGGACGCGGTTAAGCTCATACATTGCTGGGATCAGGCTCCTGGTCAGCTGGCGGCAGAGACGGGGATGCCACGGTGTCGGCCGTATCAGCGGATTCGGCCTCCGGGCTGCTGAACGAGGGCTTGCCGTCCAAATCCACCGTGACCCCGAGCGCGGCCAGTTCGCCGAGCATCTGCTGTCCGGCCAACTCCCGCACCTGGATCTGGTACCGGGCCGTGGTGGTGTAGGTGCCGCCGTTCTCCCTGCCCGCGCGCCGCAGCATCCCGTTGTCCGCGAGGTACTCGGTGACCCGCTTGATGATCGCGTGCCGGCTCTTGGAGTGGGCTCGGTCGTCCTCAGTGAAGGCCACCGGGTTGCGCCGCTGGTAGTAGCGCCACAGCTGGATGAGGTCCGGGTGGTCGACCGGAACTCCATCGTCCGTGTCGGTTTCGGCGGCCCGGCGCTCCAGCTCCTTGGCAGCCTGCTCGACCATCGCGTCGACGTGACGGACCGTGACGCGGCCGATGTGGGCTTCGTCGTCCAGGTCTTCGGGCCGGTAGTAGGCGAGGGCGGCTATGGCCAGGTGGGCCAGCGCCGCGATCGGCCGGTCGGCGGGCTTGCTGATGTGGTCGGCGACGCTGACCGCGAACTGTGTTTCGGCCGTCGCCCCGAGCACCAGCCCGGCCCGCGGGTCGACCGCGATGACCGTCAGGTCGAAACCACGCGCGGCGGAGTGCAGCAGTTGCGCGAACGCCGGATCGGTACGGCAGCGGCCCACAAGCGCGGCGTACTCGACGTTGCGTCGGGGCGTCAACCCCGCCTGGAAGCCGAAAGCAAGCAGCCGGCTCACTGCGGCCATGTCGTTGACGTCGTGCACGCCACGGCCTCCTTCAGGCGTTCTCGGTCGATGGGGCAGCGGCCGCCGGGATGCGGAATACCAGCAGGTCGTCTCCGGCGAACACCTCGTCGTCCAGCTCGCTGTCGTCTGCCAGTGCGGCCAGCATCGTGCCGTGCTCGGGGTCGGGGCGTGGCGCTCCGAACAAGCCCAGCACGTGCAGGGCGAGCAGATGATCGAGGTTGTCCCGAGCAGCCTTCGCGGTATGACGGCGTGCTGCGTGCAAAAGCTCGGACAGGCGGACGCCCTCGGCGTCGGCATGCTCCAGCAGCGAGCCGACGGCCGTGTACTGCTCGTCGCGGAACGCAGAGACGTCTTCGGCGCTGGCGAACTCGGGGTCGATGATCAGACTGTCGTCGTCATCCTGCTCGGCCGGCAGCGTCATCAGGCCGGCGATCAGGTCGGGGAGGTAGACGATCGCGGGGCGGCGAGGCGGCGTCGCCGCTGTAACGAACCCGTCCAGCAGCGGATATGCCTGCCGTATCGGCAGCTCCAAGGCCGGCTCCAGCAGCTGGTGCTCGAGGTCGACGTGGGACCGGCTCGGGGGCGGCACGAAGGTCTGGCGTTCCTGCTCGGCCCGGAACCGGTCGCCGACCTCCTGCAGGTTCGCTTGCAGTGCCGCGTGCCTGCGTAGGCATTCCTCGAGGATCGCGATCAACTCGGCGGCCTGGGCCGGAGTGGCGTCCTCGGTACTGTTCTCCATCATCCGGACCAGGTTGTCCTTGATGGTGCTCTCGGCGCTGATGCGGTCCTCGATGTGTTCCAGCGCTTCGGTCTGCAGGCGCTGCACGTCACGGTCCCAGTCCACCGAGCGGATATCCCGGCGCATCCCCTCCAGCCGTGTGCGGATGTACTCGGCGTACTGCACGCTGCGGCGCAGCGCCATCTCCGCAGCGCGATGGGCGTCCGTCAGCCGTCCACGTCTCACCAGGGCTTCCAGCTTGGCGTCGGCGGCGACCTGTTCGGAAGCGATGTCGATGTCCACCGCGCCGACCAGCACCGCGATCGCCTCGTTGGAGGCACGAAGCCGTGGCCGTCCATCGTGTCCGGCGACTTCGCGCAGCAACTTGAAGGAGAAGCGGTGCGAGGCGTACGTACCGTCTGAGGCGATGCCGTAGACGTGGCTGAAGTCGCGGTCGACTGTCCCGACGTTCAGCAGGCTGTCGAGGACCCAGCGGGCCACGTCGGCGTGTTCGTCGTTGTCGCGGTCCGGTATCTGAAGTCCTGCGACGCGCGCCACCGCGCTCACGACGTCCTCGTGACGCGCACCGTCCTCGAAGTCCATCTTCAGCGTGACGGTGTCGATGGCGGTGAGCGCCAGTTCCTCCATCTGGTAGCCGCTCCAGTCTCGCGAGGTAAGTAATGGCTTGCGGCGTTCCAGGTCGAGGACCGGATCGGCGACCGCGAGTGCCTTCACCCGTGTGGCCAGACCCAGGGTGTCGCGGCCGCGGACCCACGCTTCAGACATGCAGTTTCCTTCCCACCCCGTTCAGCGCAGTCGCGATGATCAGGGTGAAGGGTGCCGTTGGGTATCGCCGGGCTGGAGTGCGAACGTATGTAACTATCGGATTGGCCGGACCCATCGAAACCACTATTGGGCCAGTTTCTGCAGGCCGCTGGCTAGATCTGCCTGCACCAGCTCGTCCCGTTGGTCCGGTGTCAGCCAGCGCGCGGAGGATCCAGCAGCGTTCCGCCGCACCCACAGCACGTCATCAACGGCCTCGGCGACGGCGTGCAGATGACTGATCACCATGACGAGGCGGTCGCCGTCGGCCTGGGCGCGCAGCACCTCCAGGGCGGAGTCCAGTGCGGTGGTGTCGAGGGCTGCGAAGCCTTCGTCGAGGAACAGTGAGCCGAGACTCGGCCCGCTGCGGGCGTGCACTTCGGCGAGCGCCAAAGCCAGGGCGAGCGACGCCAGGAACTTCTCCCCGCCGGACAGCCGGTTCGGCTGGTGGACAACTCCGGAGCTGCGGCTGACGATGTCGAAGCTGTCGGCGAAGCCGAATCGCATGTCGGTCATCTGCCCGAGCAGGTCGCTGGCGACGCCGAGCAGCGCACGAGTGCGCAGCGTGGTGAGGTGGCCGAGGAACTTGGCGTCGACCAGTTCGCGGCGCAGCACGTCCAGCGCCTCATAGCGGGCCTCCCCGGCGGCTATCGCAAAGTCCAGGTCAGCGGCTGGCTTGATCAGAACCTGTGCCTCACGCTGCTTCCTGTGCTGGTCCTCGACCTCTCTGGCTGCTGTCGCAGCCGCGGCGACGAGAGGGTGCAACACCTGCGGTGCCGTCAGGTCGGCCGCGGGGTCGAAGCCGTCGACATCGGCGAGCGCGGCGGCGTGCTCGCCGAGCCCGGTCAGCGCGGCGGCAGCGCGGGCCGCGCCGGCTGCGGACACCTCGGCGAGCTTGTCGCCCAGCCTCGAGGCGGTCTTCGACAGGTCGGCGGTGAACTGGCGGATCTCGGCGATTCCCGGCTCAGCGGGGGCTTGCGGCATCTGATACGGGTCGGCGGCGCCCAGATGCGTGATCGCCTGTGTGACGGCCTGAGCCCACACGTCTAGGGCGCCGCGCAGCTCGTTCAGCGGCCGTTCCACGGCAGTGCGGTTCTCCTGGTCGAGGGCGCGCTGCAGGTCGAGGACCGCGTCCTTGTGCGACCGCTGCGTTTCCCTCTCATCGAACAGCCCCTGGATTTCGGTCAGGCGGGCGGCTACGGCAGCGGCAGCGGCGGCCGCGTCATCTGCGCTCACATCGATCGCTTCGCCCGGCAGCATCGCCTGGATGCGGACAGGCAGCGCGCGGACCTCGGCGGCCATCCGGACCACGGCGCGGGCGTGCCGCTCGGAGGCTGCCGCGGCGTCATCGAGGTCGCGCTGATGCGAACTCCTGCGCCCTGCCAGCGCCTTGCCTTCTGCTTCGATCACGGCGGTGCGGCCATGCACGTCGCTCTGCAGCCGTTCGGCGTGCGCGGCGGCTGCCTGTTCGCATGCGGTGACGGCGTCAGTGATCGGCGCTGTGTACCGCTCGGAGGATTGCTCCAGGTGGGCGGCGCTGGCGGCCGGCACGGCCAGGGCTGCTGCGGCCGCGGTCAGCGTCGCAGCAGCTGATTCGGCGTCGAAGTCTGCCTTGGTTGCGGCGGCCAGGGCCGCGAGGTCCGCGAAGGCGCGCACTGCGTTTGCTGTGGCGTCTTGTGCCTTGTGCTGAGCGCTTTGATGCTCCCTCCCGCGTTCGGACACGGCCTCCTCGGCCGCGGTCACGGCGGCGCGGGCTTCGGCGAGTCGGCCGGCGGCCTTGTCACGTGAGGCCTTCGCCTCGCGCAGCTGCTCTCTCGCGGCGGCCAGCTCGGCCGTACCGGTCTCGGATGCGGGTTCGAAGTCGGCCGGAAGCTTCCGCCGGCACACGAGACAGTCGCCGCCGGGATGGAGTTCGGCGGCGATCGCGGCAGCCTTGTCCCGCAGCTGGAGCGTCTCCAGATGCGTCTCGGCGTTCGTGACGTCTTTCTCGGCTGTGGCTGATTCCGCTTGCAGCGGGCCGACATCCTCGCGGACAACGTCGCGTTTGGCCACTGCGGCGGCTTGATCGCTGGCGGTGTCGGCGACGCGGCGGACGGCCGAGATGGCAGCGGTGATCAGTGTACGGACAGTGGTGGCGCACGTGCGGATCTCTTGGCTCGCCTCCGCGGCGGCACGGGCTGCCTCTGCCAGGGGTTTGGCGTGGTCGGCGCGCTTGGTCAGCTCCGCTTCGGTTGCGACGATGGCGGCGCTTTCGTTGGCGAGTTGTTCGGTGAGTGCGGCAAGCCGGTCGCGTTCGCCACGGTGTTCCTCAGCGCGCTCCGCGAGGGTCTCCAGGACCACGGCGGCTTTGCCGAGGGCGTCCCGTCCTTCTCCGCCTGTGTCGGCTGCCGTGATCGCTGCGGTCAGTTCATCTTCCCGGGTCGCAGCCTGGGCGGCGCGCTGGTCCAGGGTGTCCCGTCGTGAGGCGATGGCGGCGGCGACGGGCTCGAGTTCGTCAAGGACGGTATGGGCGTCGGTCACCGTGCGCGCGGACAGGGTCCGGGCGGCGGTGGCGGCTGCTTCGGCGACGGCACGCGCTGCGGTGGTTTCCTCCTGCAGCGCTGTGATGCGGTCGATGGCGGTGTTCAGGCGTTCGGCACGGGCTGCGGCTGCGTCGGCGGCCTTGCCGGCTTCTGCCGCGGCCTGCTCGGGGTCCTCCGGCATGACGGCGCGTTTGACCCTGGCATCGCCCAGCAGTCCCTTGAGCGTCAGGCAGTGGCGGGCGGCCATCTGCTGGACGGACTCCAGTGATTCGGCGCCGAACAGTTCCCGCAGCCGCTCGCTTCGCTCCCTGGGGGCGGCGGTGAGGAGCTGGTCGAACTTGCCCTGAGGGAGCAGCCCGACACGCAGGAACGTGTCGTAGCTCATCTGCAGCACCGTTCTGATGCGGGCGTCGACGGCGCTGGCGTTGTCGATCTCCTCGCCGGTATCCAGGTTTTTGAGGTGGTGCCGGCCTGCGTTCGCGTTGGTGGCGTGCATGGTGCGGTGTACGTGCCAGCGCTGCCCGTCGTGCAGGAAGGTGAGCTCGACGCTCATGGCCTGCGCGCCGTCCGCGATGAGCTGCCGGGGTTCTTTGGCATCCCAGGAACTCTTGCGGAACAAGGCGAAGGTGATGGCGTCCAGCAGGCTGCTCTTGCCGGCGCCCGTGTCGCCGAGGACTGCGACCAGGCTCCTGCCGGTGAACTCGACGGTGACCGGGGTGGGGTAGCTGCGGAATCCGGTGAGGGAAAGCGCCAGCGGTCTCATCGCGCCGCCTCCGATCCGGTGCCGTCGGCCAACAGACCCGAGCGGTCGACGCCGTCAAGGGACAGGCCTGCGATGGCCGCGGCCAGCAGTGTCTCCTCGCAGCACGGTGCGGGATCTTCGGGATCCGGTTCGGCTTGCAGGTGGGCGAAGGCGGCCATGACGCGGTCCAGGGCTGGGCCGGTCGTGCCACGGCCGGGCAGGTAGTCGCACAGCAGGTCCTTGATGTCGGGCAATTCCCCGGCGGAGGCCTCCCGGTCCAGCACGCGGCCGGCTACCCCGGGGCGGCGCTCCTCGATGTCAACGATCGTCGCCTTCGGCAGCATCCTGGCGAGAGTCTCCGGCAGGAACGCACTGGAGGCCTCGGTGTTCACCACCGCTTTCACCCAGGCGTCTCCGACGCGGCCGGCGCGCTGCACGATCTCTTCCAGAGTGCCTTCCAGGCGGATCAGGCGGCGGCCGGAGGTCAGGGGTACGAGTTCGATGCGCGGGTTGGCGCCCGGGCCGACCTCGGCGAGTACGACACTCTTAGTGTCGCCGCTCTCGCCGAAGTCCATCTGCAGCGGGCTGCCGGCGTAGTAGGCGGGGAACCCGGCACGGCCGACGGGCTGCGGCTTGTGAATGTGGCCGAGGGCGCCGTAGGCGACGTCGGGCAGGTCCCCGGCTGCGGCCGCGTACCCAGCGCTCAAGGAGATACGCCGCTCCGAGTAGGAAGGCGTGGCCCCTTCGATAAACAGGTGGGCGGCGAAGACCAGGACGTCCCGGGCACCGCGGCCGGCGGTCAGGCGGCGGTAGACGTCGGCCTGGACGGTGCGCATCCGCTCGGCGTAGGTCGCGGTGGTCAGGGCGGGGTCGGCGAAGTCGTAGGTGAACCGGTTGGGATGCAGGTACGGCAGCGCGCCGATGCGCAGCGTCAACTCCCCGTCCTTGGTGGGGTATTCGGCGACGAGCAGCCCGTCGGGGCGGGCGTCGGTAGCAAAGCGCACCCGGACCTGGTCTCCTTCGCGGGTGCCCATGTCGTTCAGGACGAACTCCAGGAACGCCAGGACGTAGGGGGTGTCGTGGTTGCCGGCGACGACGACCACGGGCGCGATCGCACCGAGGCGGCGCAGCGCCTGCGCGGCGCGCCGCATGTCGTCCAGGCTCGGCCTGGGGCCGTCGAACAGGTCACCGCTGTGCACGATCAGGTCGGGGGCGAAGTCGGCGGCGATCTCGACGATCTCGTCCAGGACGGCGTCGAACTCGCCGTCGCGTCGGTGGTGGCGGCCGATCTGGCGACCCAGGTGCCAGTCGGAGGTATGGAATACGCGTCCCGTCACGGGGTGCCTCCAGGAGGACGGTCTGCAGGCCGACGCGGGCTGCGCCGCCGCGGGTCGGAGGTTCGGTGGCAACGACTGTACACACAATCCCAGGAAGAAGTCTGGAAAACTCTGGAAGTCTGGTAGCGTCTGGGCCATGAGTGATCCGCTGGACGCCCTGGAGAAGAGCATCGGCACCCTGCGCCGCGCGATCCGCGACGCCTCCGCCGCCGGTGACACCGAGCGTGCCGGCGAGCTGCGGATGCAGCTGCGCCGCGCCGAGCGGGCCTGGGACGCCCTCATCGACGCCGACGAACCGGCGGCCACGCCGCCCCGCCCCGCCCCGGAAGCAGCCCCTGCCGCCCGGGGGGCGCAGCTCCCGGCGCGCGAACACGTCCACCGGGCCCTGATGCTGCTCGGGACCCCGGCCGCCCCCAAACTGATCGTCGGCGTGCACGAGGCGTTCTTCCCGGGAGAGCTGTCCGCGTCCAAGCTCTCCAGCCTGCGCCGGGACGAGGAGCGTTCCTACCGCTCCAGTCCGGGTGCCCGCCCGTACTACCTGTGCCCGGCGCTGGCGCACGACCTGCTGACACCGGTGCGGGCACTGATCACCATCAGCACCTGGACGCTGGAGCAGCGCATCATCGGCCCGCTGTCACCGCGCGTGGACTTCCTCACCAGCGCGATCAGCATCGCCGAAGCGGTGCACACCGCAGCCGAGTCCACACCGGACGGGCCCAGCCCGGAGGCCCTGCGCCTGCTGTGGCGCTTCGCCGTCAACATCCCCGACGCCATGCCGAGGAACGCCTCCGGTCACGAGGGCGCGCTGGAACCCCAGCAGGTGATCGGCGCCGCCCAGGCCGAGCTGGACGTGCATACCGGCACCGACCGCGCCACCCGGGCGGCAGCCGCACGGCGAGCCCGTAAGTCCCTCGGGGACGACGGACAGCTGTTCGGCGCGCCCCTGCAGGGCGTCACGCATCTGCGGTCGGCCCGCGCCTGACTCCCGTCTCCCCGCAGCCCTTTCTCCTCCGCAAGGATCTACGAGACCGTGAAAAACCCAGTCGACGACCGCCTCGACGCACTGCGCGGATCCGCGAAGCGCCTGGACTACAACGCCAGGTCGCTGGCGGCCCTGGAGAACAACCCGCGCTGCACGCTGCGGGCCCTGCTGGACGCCTCCGGCTCCGACAAGGCCGCGATCGCCACACACGTCGGCCATCCCCCGTCCTTCGGCCAGTCCTCCTTCGCCATCACCCGCGGCAACGCCTTCGAGGCGATGGTGAAAGACAACGGCTGCGCGGAGCTCCTGCGCGTCCTGCGCGAGACCCTGGAGCTGACACTGCCGGAGGTGGGCTACGAGGACCTGAACGACGTCGGCGGCGACGGCCGCTCCAAGCAGCGCCACGAGCGCACCGAAGAGGTCCTGCTGCGGGCCGCCCGGGGCGAGGGCGACGCCACCTTGTTCGACCACCCGATGCTGCGCCTGCTGATCGGCGGGCACAAGGTGTACCTGGAGCCCGACCTGGTCGCCCTCCGCATCGACGGACGCTTCCACGTCGTGGAGATCAAGAGCTTCCCGATCATCGACGACCAGGCAGACTCCACGCAGGTACGGGCGGCGACCACACAGGCATGCGCGTACATCATCGCGCTGCGCGACCTGCTCGGGCGGGCCAGCATCGGCGAGGAGGCCGTCTCCGACACGATCGTGCTGGTCGCGCCGAAGGACTTCACCAACCGGCCGACCGGCGCGTTCGTCGACGCCCGCAAGCAGGTGGCCGCTCTGACCCGTCAGCTGTCCCGCATCGAGCGCATCGGAGACCTGGTGGACCTGCTCCCCGAGGACCTCACCTTCGATCTCGACCCCACCCCTGACAAGAACAAGCAGCCCCGGCGCCCGGCCGAGGAGCTGACCGAGGCACTGGATCAGGTCCTCGTGACGTACCGACCGGACTGCCTGAACCACTGCGAGATGGCGTTCTACTGCCGCTCCCGTGCCCGAGCGGAAGCCTCGCTGGATGTCCTCGGGCCGGCAGTGCGCGAGCAGTTCGGCGGCATCGACACCACGACCATGGTCATGGGACTGGCGCGCGGAGAACTGACACCGAGCGAGGACCAGGTGGAGATAGCCGCGGCCCTACGGCACGCCGCACGGCTGCGCGCAGAACTGGAAGACCTCGGGGGTGCGGCATGAGCACGCTGTCGGCGCTGGCACACGTGCAGGCGATGGAGACGATGCAGGCGGTACCCCGGACCGAGTTCCGGCACCGGCACCTCTCGGGCCGGCCACTGGTGATCGTCCCGCTGGCCATGGCCGGAGAGGCCGGGGCTCCCCTGGCCGCCATGGTCGGCTCCGCCAAGAGGAACGGAACCCTGCTCGTCGTGGCCCAGCCCCGCAACCGCGACCAGCGGTTCGCGTTCGCCGCCGACCTCGGCCGGATCGTGATGAACTACATCGACTCCTTCCGCCAGGACCGCCGCGGGGAAGGCGAGCGTTCCCGGTACACCGACGCGCCTCAGATCCTGGTGCCCAACGCCGGCGGCGTCAAAGCCCTGGCCGACCTGGGCCGCATGTGCCGCTTCCGCGCGACGTCCGGTCCCTACGCGGTACCGGACGTCGTACCGGAGTTCGGCATGTGGCTGACGTTCCTGGTCGACAGGGCCGAACAGGCCGGCACCTCCACGCTGCTGCCCGTCACCGCAATGCTCACCGAGCACTGGGCGACCGGCCAGAGCACGCTCGAGGATCAGAACCTCGCCTCCCTGATGGCCTGGATCGCTCCCCCGCCGGGCCTGAGCGTCGAGCAGGCCATGGCCGATGCCGAGAACCCGGACGTGTGCCCGCCGGCGGGCCCGTCGACCTCCCCCGAGTTCGACAACCGCGACCTGGCCCCGGCGATCAGAAGGTTCGACACGGCCCACACCCTCGGCGACCCGCATGCGCTGGCCGCCGCCGAGACCGAACTGCGGGAACTTATCGCGGGACAGATCCAGCCCACCTGGCGCATGGTGTGGCAGGCCATATCACTGCTGCGCTCCGTGCCCGAGGCACCGCGGACCGCCAAGCGCTTCGAAGGCGACTGCAAGGCCTTCACTAAGTACTCCGACTACCGGGACTCCGACGGCCTTCCACAGCGCAAACGGGACAACGCGATCGGTGCGGCCCGGCGGCTGGGCTGGCTGGAGCACGCGCTGGCCGAATTCGAGTCCGACATGGCGTTCGACGATCGGTTCGTGCTGGCCGATCGGCGCAGCGCCGGGGAGGCGTTCGCCGGGACGGTCGTGGAGGCCGACCCCGGCCGGGTGGTCACCACGGACAAAAACAGGCGTGTGCCGCGGCCCCGCGTCACCGTCCGCACCGAAGATCCCGTGCGCCTGGCCGCCGACACCAAGCTGATCAGCCCGTCCCTGCCGGCCGGACACAAAGCCATGATCGTCTCCGTCCTCTCCGACGGCGGCACCACACGGGTCACGGTGGAGATCACCGGCGGCATGGGACGCAGCCGCGTCCCGCAGCAGGGCACCGTCCCAGAACTGGGCCAGCGCATCGCCTACCTACCCGATCCGGGATGGCGCCCAGCGCCGCAGTTCCCGGCCTCCGACGCCACCCCGTGGACACACAGTGCCGCCGACGAGAGCGGCACCGACTCCGTCATACCCGAGGACGCCGCCGCAGAGGAGTGGGGCAATGAGGACTGACACCAGCGCGACGCCCGAACCAGCCGCACCCAACCCTGCAACGGCCGCTGCCGCTGCCACCGAGGCGATCCTCACAGACATGGCCGACGGGCGTCACAGGGCCGTGGTCGTCGACTCCCCGCCCGGCGCTGGCAAGAGCACTCTGGTGGTCCGCGCCGCCCAGGAACTCACCGAAGGCGGCGAGCGCCCGATCGTCGTCGCCCAGACCAACAACCAGGTCGACGACCTGGTCGTGCGTCTGGCAAAGGAGCACCCCGGCATCGCCGTCGGACGGCTGAGTGCCACCGGCTACAACCCGCCGCCGGTCCTGAATGCCCTGACGAACACAACCGTCGGCCGCACCCTGGCCGACCTGGCCAGCTGCCGGATCATCGTCGCCACCGCAGCCAAGTGGGCCACCGTCCGCGACGCCACGTTCGGCTGGGCGATCCTGGACGAGGCCTACCAGATGCGTTCGGACATGCTGCTGCAGATCGTCGAACGCTTCGATCAAGGCCTGTTCGTCGGCGACCCGGGCCAGTTGGACCCATTCACGATCGTCGGTACCGAGCGCTGGATCGGGCTGCCGCACGACCCCACGCAGAACGGCGTCAGCGTAATGCTGCAGCACAACCAGAACATCCCCGTACACCGGCTGCCGGTGTCCTGGCGCCTGCCGCTCTCGGCCGCACCCACCATCGCCCAGGCGTTCTACCCGTTCACCCCCTTCACCTCCGGAACCGGCGACGACACGCGTGCCCTGGAGTTCCGCACCGCCGGACTCGCCCGCACCGACCTAGACGAAACCCTCGCGGAGGCCTTCACCACCGGCTGGGCACTGCACGAACTGCCCCGCCGCCACGTCCCGCGAACCGACACCGAGACCCTCCAGACCGCCGCCGACCTCGCCGGTCGGCTGCTGGGCCGCGGAGCGGTCGCCACCTGCGAACGCCACCCGGGCGGCCGGCCCCTGGAACCCGGCGACATCGCCATCGGCGTCGCTCACCGCGACCAGGCCGACTTGGTCCGGACCGCGCTGGCCCGGACAGGCAACCCCAACGCGCCAGGCGTGGCGGTGGACACCGCGAACCGGCTGCAGGGCCGCGAGTTCGAAGTCGTCATCGTCGTGCACCCGCTGTCCGGCCGCCGGGACGCCACAGCCTTCCACCTGGAAGGCGGACGACTGTGTGTCCTCGCCTCCCGCCACCGGCAGGCATGCATCGTCGTCACCCGCGAAGGAATCGCCGACCTCCTGGACAGCCACCCCTCGACCGACCCCGTGCATCTGTCCGTGCCCGCCAAATTCCCCGACGGCTGGGAAGCCAACCAGGTCATGCTGGCCAAACTCGCACTGCATCGCGTCGCCGCGTGACTTCGGCACAGGCGCCCTGCCCGCAGATGGCCGGAACGACACAACCATCGCCCTCACAGTTGGAGTAGTTCTTCCGGAGCCGGGGCGCGCTGACCTTCGAGCAGCTGCACGCGAAGTGGTCGGCCGGTTCTCGTGCCGGGGCCCCTTATTGCAGGCACCGGCATCATGCTGGTGAGCACACACGATCGTGGAGTCCACCGACACGGCCCAGGCCAGGTCCTCATCTGCGTCGGCCTGGGCCATCAGCACGGTGAAGACCCGCTTCCAGGTGCCGTCGACGGCCCACATCCGCAGCCGGTTGTAGAAGCCCTGCCAGTTGCCGTACTTCTCCGGCAGTGCACCCACTGCGTTCCGGTCTGGAACTTGAACGCGATCGCGTCGATCACCGCCCGATGATCAGGCCACCGGCCACGACGCTTCGGTGTCCGGTCCGGGAGCAACGGCTCGATTCGCGTCACCCCACATCAGTCAACGGCCCGTCCGGACCATCGATCGACTGATCCAAACGAAACTGCCTAGCGGTCCCGGTGCCGGGCGGCAGGCAGAGCATGGTCGACGGCATGCGCCCCGAGCGCCGGCTGGAGAGCGCCCCGTGAATCCGTGGTGCCCCCAGGTCTCGTGGCGGGGGCATGTGTGCAGTCATCACGGGGCGGCTGCGGGGCGGTCCACGGCATCGGCGGGTTGCCGTCGGGGTGCTCGTGGATCCAGGACAGGCCGCCGAGATCGAGCCGCTGGCGGGTGCGGGTGATGGCCACATAGGCAAGACGTGCTTCGCCGTCGTCGATCGGCCCGGGTACGGGGCGACCGGTGTCGTCGTGCTCCTCGGTGTCCTTCGGCGGGGTGAAGTCGTCAGCGATCTTCACGCGGGGCCATTCACGGCCCTTGGCCTTGTGGGCGGTGGAGACGGTCACCTCCGCCTCCGGCTCGGGGACCATGCGGGCGAGGGCGGCCAAGATGGCGTCGGTGCCGTGGGCGTCGACGAGGTCGACCAGCGGCAGCAGATCGCGCCCAGCCGGATCGTGGGCGGCGTAGTCCTGCAACTCGCCCCAGGAGGGGAACAGCACCAGTTCGGGGTGGTGGGTGCGGCGGCCCTCCTGGAGGTCGCGGGCGGCCAGTGCCAGAGTGCGCAGGCTGTCCCCTCCGCCGGCCAGTCCCACGCGGTGTCCGGCGGCCAGCAGGTCCATGACGTGGGCCATGGCGCCGACGTTGGTGCGGCACAGCACGGCGTCGGGCCGGGTGAGCGGGCCCAGTTCGGTGGGCACCGCCTGGGTGCCGGTCAGCCGGATCGGGGCCTCGGCGATGGCCAGCCAGCGGTTGGCCTCCGCGGCCAGGTGGGGGCCGAACCGGAAGGACTGAGAGAGGGCAAGGTGGGTGCCGTCGAAGCCCGTCATGACGTCTTTGGCGCCGCGCCACTGGTAGATGGCCTGGGCGGAGTCGCCGACCATCACCAGCTGGGCATGGCCGCGCTGGGCCAGGAAGATCTGTTCGACGACGCGGTTGGTGTCCTGGGCCTCGTCCAGCAGCAGGAAATCCGCGTCGATCTTCGGCTGGGTGAGGGCCCAGATCTTCAGGTAGTGGTCGTGGTCAAAGCGGACGTTGCCGTCGTCGGGGTGTTGCAGGTCGGCCCAGGCCTTCTCGGCGAACGGCACGATGTGGCTGGCGAGTTGGGCGTGGAGGTCCTTGTCGTCCAGTCCGCGCAGGCGAGGTACGTGGTGGCGGGTGATCGTCTCGTCGGCCGTGTGACAGAAGTGGGCCACGGTGCGCAGGACGGCGTTGGACAGGGTGCGTTGGGAGATCTCGCGTTCGCCGATACGGACGGCTTTGGTGATGCCGAGGGCCTGTCCGGTCTGCCAGGCCGGACGGCGAGGGGCGTTCAGGCGCGGGGCATAGCGGTGGCCGACGGCGGCGTAGGCCAGGGAGTGGGCGGTTTTGCACTGCACCGTTGGCGGGAAGCGGGTGCTGGCGTCCTGGGCGATGGCCCGGTTGTAGGCGAGGTAGCGGCCGCGGCGTTTCGTGGTGCGGGCGAGGAGGGTCAGGGTGGTGGTCTTGCCGGTGCCCGCGCCAGCCTGCAGGGCGAGGTGGTTTCCGGCGTGGAAGGCGTCGGCTGCTGCCGCCTGTTCGTCGGTCGGTTTCATGGCGTGGGCCTTTCGGGGAGCCGGGTGAGCGCGTGCCCGACGGCGGACAGCAGGTAGGCGGGGGTGGTGTGGGCCAGCAGCTGGCCTACCGCCCGGTCGAGGCGGTCGGTTTCCTGGTCGGCGTGCTCGGCCAGGGCCCTGTGCAGGGCCAGTTCCACGAAGCGCTCCGGGGTCTGCTGCGCACGGCGGGCGGCGGCCTTGAGGACGGCGTGCGTGGTCGGCGGGAAGGCGACATTGAGCAGCACCCTGTGGTCTGCGTCCGGGTAGTGCGTGGTGATCACGTCGATCGGCAGCCGTGCGCCGAGCCGGTGGCGTAGACGGCGGGCTGCCCGGTGGGGGGTCTTGGCAGGTACGAGGGCCATCAGACGGGTGGCGTCGTGGTTGGCAGCGAGCGGCAGCACGCGGGCGGCGCGGAGCAGGACTGCCGGGGACAGGGGGCGGGTGAGCATGATTTCCAGGGCGTGATGCGGCATCGTCATCCCCTGCCGTGCCGGCGGGCTGGGGGGTGGGGCAGGCGAGTGTGGATGTGGGCCGCATGCAGGAGGGGGGCGAAGGGCTGCGATCCGGCCAGGGCGAGGTCAGCGACGCTGGGGGCGGCGGCGTGTGCGGAGCAGTGTTGGGTGCGCCAGCGCAGTTGCTCGCCGTAGGGGAGGTGGCCCAGGTCGTAGACGGCCATCGGGGTGTCGGGCAAGGCGAGTTGGCCTCGCTTGGGGCCGGTGGGCAGCAGTCTCCAGGTCCCGGCCGGGCCGGTGGGGGCAAGGACCGGATTCGTGCAGCGGTGGTGGCGGGTCTGGGCCACGCAGCGCAGTCCCCTGACGGGACGCTCGGCAACGTAGCGGCACAGCAGCATCTGCACGACGGGGCGGTCAGGGACGTCGGTGTCGGCGCCGGGTGCGCTGCCGCCGACGGGCAGGGCAGGGGTGAAGGCGCCGGTGTCGGTCAGACGGCGGGTACGGACGGCGAGTTGGCGGCGGACCGCCTCGAGGCAGGGGCTCATCCGGCAGGTGGGGGTGCGGCGCGGGCAGAGCACGGCGTGCGGGATGCGGCACCATGCGCTGCCGTCGCCGTGCGGGTGGGCGATGCCGCCGCTCAGGTGCCAGTGGCAGGATTCGGGGACGTGGGCGGCGGTCAGTTCGGCGGGGTGCAGGGCGATGGGCCGCTGGTCGGTGCGCGGGTAGAGGTCGATGCGGTTGCCGCAGCGGCGACAGCGGCTGGGGCTGGTGGCGGTCACCCGCAGGGCGGGGGCGGTGGGTGACACGGGGGCTGCCGTCCCAGTGTCGGCCGGCAGCGGCTGGAGTGGGGCACATGGCAGGGACCGTGCCAGGCAACTTGCAGGCGCGAGCAACGTGTCGGAGGGATTTCCCACGGCCAGCTCAACGAGCTCGCACGCATGAGCGTTATTGCGGATGGTTGTTCTATGCCTGTTGCCCGATCGGGTGATTCATGACGTGGTGCACGCCGGGAGGGTGCGAGGGCTCAGGAACGGACCGTGCCAGGCGGAGTGTGACCCTCGCACAGGGCGCCCAGAAAGTGCTCGATGGGCACGTCGAAGGTGTGGGCGAGGGCGTGCCAGGTGGTAACACTGCCGGTGGTGCGGCCGTGTTCGAGGTCGATGAGGGTGCGCCGGGCCAGACCGCTGCGGTCGGCGAGTTCGTCGAAGGTCCAGCCGCGCTCGGCCCGCAGGCGCGCGAGCACAACGCGCAGCGCAGTGAGGTCGGGGTCCGGCGGCAAGATCGTCACCCCACCATCCGACGGTGCAGACCCCTGCCCCGTCAGTGCGGGTTTCTGCACTTTCGCCGGGACGGAGCGGGTGAAGCGAGCTTCACAGTGCGGGAAACTGCACTACGGTTCGTCCGTCTCGGGGGCCTGTCACGGTGAGCCCCCGCCACGGCGCGAACGGACAGGAGGACGACCAGCCCATGAGGCTCGGTGGCGCGCATGCCGCAGTGCGGCGCATCTGGACAGTGGAGCTGCGTCAGCGGGCGGGCGGCCCCACGCTCGTGTGCCCCTCCTGCACTGCCCACACCTCTCCCCTTACGGCCTCCTCCGCGCGGTCCGCCGCCCTGGCACATCTGGCCTGCCATGCCCGCGCCGACGCACTGCCGGCGTATCTACGCAGCTGCCAGTGCCAGGTGCAGGGCTGTTTGTGGCATCCGCGTCGCCGGGGGTGCGGCGGGCCGGTGCTACTGGCCCTCACCCGCGACCGCAGCGGCCGCACCTGGCGACTGGCCGACACCTGCGCGGCCTGCGCGGCGGCGACCAGCCATACCGCCGTGGTGCCGGACACGCTGGTCAACTCTCCCCGGCCGCTTCCCTCTGCCTGCGCGCCGCCGCAGCCGCTGGTCGGGCTCTGGGCGGAGTCCGACCAGCGGCTGCGGGTGCGGGAGATGCTCACCTACCTCGGCGCCGCGCTGCCCCGGTTCACCTCCCCCGCCGCCCGGCTGCTGGGCCTGCAGTGCGCCCTGCGCACCAACAGCCACGGGCATGTCCGGCTGCCGACGGGTCTGCTGCGCGGCATGCGCCTGGGCGGGCACCGGGAGCTGTGGCAGGAGCTGGCCCACGCCGGCTGGCTGGAGCCGCCGGCCGTCAGGCCGGTGCCTGTGCAGGTGCGGCTGCTCGATGCTGCGGTCCTGGACCAGGGGCCCGGTCGCCGTGCCCGCTGCCGCGCCACCCACTGGGCGCTGCGCCCCGCCCCGTTGGCCTTGCCGGCCGCGCCGCCCGCCCTGCGGCTGACCGCTCTGGTGCTGGCCGCACACACGTCCGTCGATGCCGAACACAGCGCCGATATGGACGTCCTCGCCCGCCTGTGCGGGCACAACCCGCAGCAGACCGGAGAGCTTCTCGACCGACTGGTGACCACCCGCACGCTGGAAGCCTGGCACCACAACCGGGAGACCGACGAGGTGCTTTGGCACCTGCCCCAGCCTCGTGGACGAGCCCGCCCTGCGGTACGGCCCGGCCGCCACCAGGCACCGCGGTGTTGAGACCGGCTCCGGGCAGAGGACAGGAAGATCGCGCCGCCCCTCGTCAGGGGCAGCACCTATGGTGGCCGTGGTGCGGCCCGCAAAGGGACCGCTCGTGCGGAGGGGCAAAGGGCGTTGGCCAGCGTGCAGATCACCGACAAGAACCGGTTGTCGACGGTGAAGCCGGACTTGGCCGCAACGCTGGACGCCGAGAAGTCGGGAATCACGGCGGATGAACTCACGGTAGGAGCCAGCCGGAAGGTCTGGTGGCGCTGCCCGGACTTCCCTGACGATCACGACGGGTGGGAAGCCGTCGTGGGCAACCGCACGGGAGGCTTCCGCAAGCGCTATGGCACTGGCTGCCCGGACTGCCGCCTGGTCAAAACGTCCGCGCAGGAGCTGCGCCTGAAGGCGGAACTCAGCACGGTCCTTCCCATCGACCCCAGCCGTGGCGCCATACGTACCACCCGCGTCGAGCATGTCGACATGGTCGTCGAGGCCGACAGCCTGCGTCTCGTCCTGGAGTTCGACGGCTCCTATTTCCACGGGACCGCCGACTCACGGCGCAAGGACAGCATGAAGTCCCAGCGGCTGCGCTCCGCTGGCTGGACCGTGGTGCGTATCCGTGAGGACCCCCTCAGCCTCCTCGACAGCTATGACGTCGTGGTCGGCTTCGTCGCCGAGCCCGAGGAGGCCGCAGCCGACGTCCTGGACCACCTGGCGCAGCTCGGCCTGGTCGATGCCGCTGCAGCCGAGCGCTACCGGGCCCTTGGCGCTCCGCAAGGTGCCGCGACGGCGCGTGAATGGATCCGCGAACGGATCGGCGAGCAGGCGCTGAAGATCGAGTACACGGCGCACAACGATGCCTGGGACTCCATGTTCGAGGCCCTGGTGGCCTATGCCGCCGATGCCGGCCACTGCTACCCCACCGATGATGTGGCTGTCGACGGCCGGAGTCTGGGCAGATGGAGCCGCAAGCAGAGGAGCATGCAGCGCCAGCGACGCCTGCGGCCGGATCGGGCCGAGCGGCTGACCACCATCCCCACCTGGTCCAGCGGCACCGCGCACGAAGCCGGCTTCTGGTCCCGATACCGTGCCTACCTTCAGCGTGCCGAGGCCACGGATCCGGACGAGCGGGAGAACGCGATGCCGGGCCGCGAGGCCACCGTGTGGGCGAACAACCTCCGCAGCCGACGCGAAGACCTGGTCGCGCACGGCCGCGACCTGCCGGACGACCAGCTCAAGGCCGTGCAGGAGATACCCGGCTGGTCCTGGACTCCCTTCGGCGACAGCCACACGGCGAAGGTTCAGGTGATGCAGCAATTCGTCACCACCACCGGCCGACCCGTCGCATCCATCAAGCAACGCGACGAGTGGAACGGCCACCCCATCGGAGTCTGGCTGAATTCCTGGCGCACCAACCGTGGCAGGCTCCTGGAGTCGCAGAAGGCGGACCTGGAGACCCTGGCGGGATGGACATGGGACCAGCGAGGCGATCAGTGGGAGGCGATGTTCCAGCAGCTCACGGACTTCGCCACAGAACACGGCCACCTACGGCCGAGCCTGACCCTCGGCAACGAGCAGGAGAAGACGCTCGCCCGGTGGAAACGCAACCAGAAAAACCGCCTCCAGGGGCGCGACGACGCCAGGGCCAACGCACTCCGCGCGCTGCTCGCCCGGTACGGGGAGGAACTCGCCTGAACCGGCCAGCAGGGCGTACCGGCCGGCTATCACGCCCAGTTGCTCGAACACTCAGGCGCACATGTGTGCCGAAGCACGATAGTTGTCACCGCCGACGGCCGCTGACCTGCGGCTCCAGGATGACGAGGCGCGATAGTTGCCACCGAATCCGCATATTGCTTGTCACCGACTACGGATCAGGCCACGGGCCTCACCCCGGAAGGGTCGGGTGATCAATTTTGTCAGCAGCGGCGGGGACTCGAGAGGATTACACGTTGACTCCGTGGTCCAGCGCGATTCCACGCAACCCAGAGGCGTAGCCTCGGCCAATAGCCCGGAACTTCCATTCCGTGCCGGTTCGATACTCGACGAGCAGACCGTCGTCGTCCCGGGCACCGAGGCTGCCGCATTGATCGTTCCCAGCCTCGCCCGGTCGCTCGTCTCAGTCCTCGACCAGCGCAAACTCCTTGCCGCAAGGGTCGAGGAACTGCTGGATGCCCACCCTCTTGCCCAGGTCCTGACCTCCATGCCCGGCATCGGGGTCAGGACCGCAGCCCGGATCCTCATCGACGTCGGCGATGGCAGCAGTTTCGCCACCGCCGGACACCTCGCCGCCTACGCGGGCCTGGCTCCGGCCACCCGCAGATCCGGCCCCTCTATCCGAAGCGAACAGCCATCCCGGCGAGTAACAGACAACTCACGAGAGCCTTCTACCTCGCCGCCTTCGCCTCGCTGTCACAGCCAGACTCACGTGCCTACTACGACAGAAAACGGCGGGAAGGCAAACACCACGTCGCCGCGATCATCTGCCTCGCCCGACGCCGCATCGACGTCCTCTTCGCCATGCTCCGCGACGGCACCTTCTACCAGCCACCGACACCCGCTACCGCTTGACGAAGACCATAGGGGCACTTTTTCGCCGCTCCCGCGGCGTGCTGGTGAGCCCGGCAGACGGTGGAGTCGACGTTGACCTCCCAGGTGATCAGGCCCTTCGCGTCCACCGTGGCCTGGAGCTGGGTGAGGATCCTTGCCCAGGTGCCGTCCCGCTGCCAGCGCCGGAACAGGTCATAGACCCGGTCCCAGGGCCCGTAGCGTTCGGGCACGTCCCGCCAGGGAGCCACCGGTCCGGGTCCGCCACCGTATGCCGTCTATCAGCTGCCGCCGCGTCCACACCTGCGGCCGACCCGGCTTGATGCCCGTCGGCAGCAGAGGCTCCAGCCGGGCCCACTGGCCGTTCGTCAGATCCCCACGTCCCACAGGACGTGATCATCAACGAACATCCACTTTCGCAACAGACCCTAGGCGAGGCGTCTGTCGACCGCTTCGCGCCATGCGGCAAACTCGCGGAACCACAGGTCCGGTACCTGGGTGGGATCCGAGGCAGAGCCACCAGAAAGGTGAGCAGGAACGGGCCCAATACGGTCTGGGCCTCGTCGGGGTCGGGCTCAACGGGCTGGTTCATCGGGGAAGCCTAGAACCGAATGTGCGCGCCGGGCGGCTTTTCGGTCCCGAGCCTGTACAGGTGGAGAGGCACCCCCGTCGGGAGATCGTGGACGCGATCCGCTACGTGGCTAACGCCGGCTGCAAATGGCGGGCCGCCCAGGGACTTCCCGCCTGGCACACGTGTTACGGCTTCATGGCCAGCGCCGGGTCGCCGTGAACTGCCATGCGCACGCCCCTCACCCGGATCGCGCGGGTGGCGACACCGTCATCCTGACCTGTGGGCCTGTGCCCACCAGGAGATCGGTCGCATGACCGACCGGACAGGCCCCGGCCCCGCCAGGGCGGCGGTCCCCCATCGAGGCGCCTCTTCCGGGGCCGCTGCACGTCGCTGGAAGCGGGGTCCACTGATGCCTGCCCTCATTAAGGGCAACGGGAGGGGCACTCGTGTCCGACCGTGCAATCCCCTCACGTAGAAGGAGTCGACTCATGATGATCGCCGCCGTGATAGCCGGGTGCGTGGTCCTGGCGGTACTGGCCTTCCTCGTCCCCCGCCTCTCGCGCCACCCCGAACGCGGCACGCAGCGTTCGCTCGGCGTGGGCGCACGCGCGGGCGGCAAGGCGCCCGGCCCTCTGGGCCGGCTCTTCGGCAAGCCCTTCCGCAGCGGTTCCCGCGCCGTGGGCCGCAGCGGCTCGGTCGGCCGCCGCGCCCGCGGCCGTATGCCGTTCTGACCGCGGCCGCCGCACACACAGACCACGACAGCCACGACGGACAGCCCGGACCGACACGGTCCTGCACACCAATACTGAAAACATAGCATAATAAGGGAAGTGGTGTGATGAACAAGGATGAGTCGGACAAACTGTTGGACGGACTGACCGTGGACACCCGCCGGCGTGAGCAGCCGGTCGTGCTCGACCAAGCCGGGCGTCCCATCAAGACATGGCAGGAGAATTATCCCTACGACCGCAAGATCGGCCGCAAGGAGTACGAGCGGACCAAGCGCGTCCTGCAGATCGAGCTCCTCAAACTCCAGCGGTGGGTCAAGGACACCGGCGCACGCCTGGTCGTGGTGTGCGAAGGGCGTGACGCGGCAGGAAAGGGCGGCACCATCCAACGCCTCACCGAGCGGCTGAATCCTCGCGGCGCTCGGGTGGTCGCCCTGGACAAGCCCACCGAGCGGGAGGCGGGCCAGTGGTACTTCCAGCGCTACATCGCGCACCTGCCCACGCAAGGAGAGATCGTCTTCTTCGACCGTTCCTGGTACAACCGGGCCGGCGTGGAGCGCGTCATGGGCTACTGCTCGAAGGACGAGTACGAGCTGTTCCTCGAACAGTGCCCCATCTTCGAGAAAATGCTCGTGGACGACGGCATCCGGCTGGCGAAGTTCTGGTTCTCGGTGTCCCGCTCCGAGCAGCGCACCCGCTTCGCCATCCGGCAGGTCGACCCCGTGCGTCAGTGGAAGCTCTCCCCCACCGACCTGGCCTCGCTGGACCGCTGGGACGAGTACACCGAGGCGAAGGTCGACATGTTCCGCGCCACCGACACGGAACACGCCCCCTGGACCGTGGTCAAGAGCAACGACAAGCGCCGCGCCCGGCTGGAGACGATGCGCAGCCTGCTGTCGCGCATCGACTACGCCAGGAAGGACGCCGAGGCGGCCGGCACACCCGACGCCCTCATCGTCGGTGCCGCAAACACCTTGCTCGAACCCGGCGAGGAGGACACGGCCCTGTCCCCCACTCCCCTGTTCCCCCGCACCGACGGACCCGGCAGCCACCCCTCGTCCCCCTGACGGGAGGAGACCTTCTCCACGGGGACCGCTGCGCACGTCCCGCACACGTACGACATCATCGGGAACGAGGTCTCCGGCGACGAGGCGCGAAGTCAGCCGCTGACGGATGATCTTCTCCGCGGACTCCCGCCCACGACCAGCACGAGTACCACGAGAGCCGAGCACACCAGCTCTTTGACCTGGGACTTCAAGTTGACGGAGGCTCAGTCAGCCTCCCCTCCCCATCCACCGCAACAAGCCGCCGCACCACCACACCCCGCGCCAACGGCACACCCCCAGCCGATCCCGCCCCGACCCCACCCGCCGGCCCCCCGAAGCCGTCATACCGCCCACCCGACCCCGCCAACCCTCACACAGGACAGCGAAACCCATGACAGCCAGCAACCGACCTGCTGGTGCTGTGACCGCAAAGTTCGCCGGGGTCTTGGGTATGGCGTTGTTCCGTGCGACGAGCTGGAGGTACACACTCACAGGATGGGGAGGCGTGTTGACCCGCCGGGAGATAGTGCGGCGTGAGGGTAGCGATCTGTTCGCGTTCTTGATCTCGGATGGGGGTTTCGTCGGGCCCGAGGTGCTTGAGTCCGGCTTGGTTTACCACCACCGCTCGGGGCTCCAGATCGCGATCTCTTACCTGGGACCGCGTGAACCGGAAGTGACCACGAGGGTTCGTGTGTCGAGGGACGGCGGCGCTACGCGCTCAGCGTCGCTTGACTGCCTCTGGGTGGCCTTCGAGTACGGGACGCTTCAGGATGTGCCCACGTCAGCCGTCAACGCGCGGACAACGGCAAAGCGGTTGCAACAGCAGGCGGAAGCTCTGCGTCGACTGCTGCCGGCACTGTTGACCTCGGAGGTTGATGATGCGGTTCGTCGCTGCCAAGGGCGGTTGCTGCCCGACGGATGAGGTGCGGTTCAGGCTGCTTGAGTGATCGGGCGGCCTCCCCATCGGATGCCTCTCTCGCTGCGTACCTGGGCGCGTTCGCGGCGTTGGGCGGCGAGCACGTCGGGGTGGCGGGGGGGGGTTGACGTTGCGCCAGCGCAGGTAGCGGTGCAGGGCCCGGGTCTGTGCGGGGTGGCTGCGGTGGTGGGAGTTGGCCAGGGTGAACTGCCGCAGTGGGCCGAAGTGGGCCTCGATCGGGTTGGCCCAGGAGGCGTATGTCGGGGTGAAGCACAGCTCGGCCTTGTTCTTCTTCGCCCAGCGGCGGATGTCCGCACCGGTGTGGGTGGAGAGGTTGTCCACGATGATGTAGATCGGGGCGCCGTCAGGACGGGCGGCGCGAAGCGACTGCAGTGCGGCCAAGCTGTTGGCGGTGCCCTTGCGGCGGCGGTTGACGCCCCACAGGGTGTCGTCGCCCACGCAGTAGCAGCCGTGGAAGTAGGTCACGCCGTGGGTGCGGTGATAGGCCGCGGGGACCCTGTTGGGCTTGCCCTGCTCAGCCCAACAGGAGCCCACCGTGGGGCGGATCCCCAGCGGCCCGAACTCGTCGAAGGCGAAGACCCGGCCCGGGAAGCGTTCGAGCACCTGCTCGATCCGGTCGAGCCTGGTGTCGCGGTTGGTCGGGGGACTCCTTCCAGGTCTTGGTGCGCTGAAAGGTGATGCCGCGGCGCAGGAGTAGACACCGTAAGGCTTCACGGCCGATGCGGATGACGCGTCCGTGGACGCGGCGCAGGTGAGCGGCGAGTTTGCGGATCGACCACCGGGTGAAAGGCTGGCCGAGCTTGGTAGGGCGAGTGATGGCCGGCTGGATGACGAAGACCTCGTCGTCATCGCTGAGCAGGCGGGGACGGCCTCCCGCCCCTTGAGGGTCCAAGCACGCCAAACCGATCTCGTTGAACCGGTGGATCACCTCCCTCACTGTGTCCTCGTCAGCCTGCACCAGCTGGGCGGTCACCGGAACTCGGTTTCCGCCGGCGGACGCCAGCAGCATCATCGCCCGGCGATAGCGCACCGAGCTGGTACTGCCCCGGCGCACGATCCGCTGCAGCTTCTGCCCCTCCTGAGCGGCCAGTCCGCGCCCCCGCACAGGCTCGGCCACCACACCTCCAACAATCGGAACGGACGCGTCACCGCCCATCCACCCGCTCCACCCCCCAACCCGGCGAACCTATGCGGTCACAGCACTAGCCACACCCCAACAGCCGCTCGGTCACCCCATGACAGCGACCACAACCCCGCCCCACACCCCCTACCAGAACATCCACATCACGAGCCCGCTGACGCCCCCCACTGCCACCCCACCAACTCACAGTGGTCGGGGCTCCCCGGTGCCCCGACCACGCACGGGTACGGCCGGTTCACAGGGCGAGGATCAAGGCGATCAGGGTGGCCATCAGCATCACCGCGCCGAACGCGACGCCAAGGGGCTGGGCCCAGGCCGGGTGGTGGTGGACGACGTAGGCGGCGCCAGCCGCGAGCAGCACCACGACGACGACCAGGAGCAGCGCGACGAGCAGAGCAAGCTTGGACACGAACGATTCCCCCTCGGGATTCGGGCACGCCCCTGGACGGGGCGCGCGGATGGTTGGGATGGTTGGGCGGTGGAGGCTCTGCCTCCTTGTCCCTTGCGGGGCGTGGAGTCGTCCCGGACAGGGCGGCTCAGGTTGCCTGGCGCGGGGGTTAGCCCCGCAACCCCGCTGAGAAGGTCTTTGGGCAGATCGATGTGGCTTTTATCGAGCTCGTCGATCAACAGGACCCGCAGGAGGTCGTAGGGCAGCAGCGCGATCCCCAGCAGGCCTGAGGCATGGCCGACTCTGAGCCAACCGGGATCTTCATTCAATGGTTCTGATCTGCGGAAACACCCGCCCGGAACTCTTGAATGCGCGCCGCCCATCCGGTACGCCCCAGGTGGATGAGAGAGGCGTTGCGCCGCCTTCACCCGGTCACCAGAAGAGGCCGCCGCAGAAACAGCACAGCGTTGGCCCGCGGAGGTCTGTCGAGTCATGAACGCAACGGACCGGCGTCCACCCCCCCCCACCTCCAGACGGGCGAACAGCGCAGCGGGCAGACGCTCCTGCGCCCGACCGATGGCGTCCTACTCGTACAGACGGACCCAGAACGTCGTACGTGTCGTGATCGACCATCGGTCGAAGACGGACCTCAGCCAGTACGACACACGCGCTCCTTGGACCCACCGCCGCGCCAGGCCGGGCGGTGAAGAGGAACTACACCCGCCCGCTTGCCGGCGGGCCGCCAGGAGCGCCGGAGGCGAACCCGGCGCGGGGGTGCGAACCGGGCAGCACAGACAGCCAGGATGGGCGGATGACCGACCGGGCACCGGATGCGACCGAGCCGACCCGGTCCGCACGGAGACACCGAGCTGCCCGACGCACCGCGCGCCCTGCTCGCCGCCGCACGCCTCCCCACCACCACGGCAGCCGCGCCCAAGCCCGCGCGTCTGACCGGGCGCCGCGTCGTGAGCATCGGTACTGACTCGCCAGCACTCACAGCCAATGAGACACACTGGCAGTGAGCCTCATGTTCGGCCGGAAAAAAGACCGGTGGCCGGTTCCCTCAATTCAGGAACCAGCCACCGGACGGAACACTCAAATGTCGAATTGAATGTGTTCTACCTCGGTGAATTCGACTTCCAAGCCGTGAGCGCGGCGACCTCCGTCGCGGAAACAAATTCCCCCAGCCCTTCGACGGCGATGTCGCACAGTTGCTGCTCACTCGCCCCCGCGCCCTGGCCGTCGAACAACCGTGCCGCGTAGTACGGAGGCAGGGCGAGAGTGAAGTGGCGGATGCACGCGTCGTCGGTGGTGCCGGGCGCCGCAGTGAAGCCCAAACGGGCGCGGGTGTCGACAACCAGGCCCCTATGGGTGGCAGCCTGGCGACGCGCGTTCACGGACGCCGGGCCGCCAGCGAGCGGTTTCGCAGGTAGGAGCGGACAACATTTGCCGGCGCATTCCGGCAGCACTTAGCGCTCACTCGGGTCGGAAATATTCGATGAGAAGTGACAACACCGGAGGCCGCAACTGATCCATGCCGTGTGCCTGAGTGAGTTGATCTAGACCCGGGCTTGAAGAGCCGGATGGCGGTGGGGAGCTGGCAGTGAAGGGGCGTTGCTCAAACTCACAGACGTCGCGCTGCAAGTCGCCGAGCACACATCGTTCTTCTCGACGTTGATCTGCCTACCAGGTGACCGGAAGTTCATGGACGCCGTAGACCGTCATGGCCGACCGCAGTGGCGCTTCCTCGGGCGCGACAGCGAGACGTAGTGCCGGGAAGCGGCGAAACAGTGCGGGGAGGGCGATGCGCATTTCGGCGCGGGCCAGCCGCTGCCCGAGGCACTGGTGGAGGCCGTGACCGAACGCGAGGTGTCCGGCCGTGGAGCGGGTGAGGCCAAGCGCGTCCGGGGCGGCGAAATGGTCAGCGTCCCGGTTCGCCGCGGAAAGTGCGACGGTGACGGACTCGCCAGCCTTGATCAGGCAGCCGTGGAGCTCGATGTCCACGAGCGCGACGCGGACCACGTGCTGGATGATCGTGAGGTAACGCAGCAGCTCCTCGACCACCGCAGGGGCGTCTTCCTCCTTGTCGCGGACCTCGGCTAACTGTGCGGGGTCGGCCAGCAGAGCGAAAGCGCCCAGCGCGAGCATGTTCGTCGTTGTCTCATGCCCGGCGATCAGGAGCAGGAGCGCCAGTCCGGCTCTCTCGTCCGCAGTAAGTTGCTCGTGCGCAGCGAGCCCGCTAGCACATCTCCCTCTGGCCAGGAACGCTTGTGGCGCAGCAGGTCCCGTAGGTATGCCATGAGCTCCCTGACCGCCTCTTGCCGGTGTTCCGCTGTGAGGTCGATGTTCAAGAGCGTGGCGGCGTTTCGCTGGAACCCCTGCCTGTCGGAGTAGGGCACCCCGAGCAGTTCGCCGATCACTTGTGACGGGATCGGCAGCGCGAATGCCTTGAACAGGTCGGCCGGGCGCCCGGCGAGCTCCATCGCGTTCAACTGGTCATTGACGATCGCTTCGATCTCCGGTTCGAGGAGCTTCATCCGGCGCACCGTGAAGTCACCGGTGAGCAACCGCCGTAGCGGTCGTGCTCGGGCGGGTCATGGCGGGGCGGTCGGCAGGCTGCCGTACTCGCAGCAGCTGGTCGCAGGCCGACCGAGGGCGGCGGCCGGGTGTCGGGCGGCAGCTGGGCCAGCCGCCGTTCGGTCAGCGAGGTCACGTTCGTCCGGTCCGGCTTGGCCGGGACAAGATCCGCGACCTCGTCGGCTTCGGCTGCCCTCCGCGCTTCCAGGGCGACCGCGTCCGCGGTCAGGGCGCCGGCCCTGAGCGCGGAGGCATGCCCCGCGACCAGGTGTTCGTGGGATACGTGGCGGCCCATCAGCAGGACCTCGATCAGGGCCCGGGGGCCGTCCCGCTCGCCGTGGGCAGCGTTCGCCGCCTCCCACCGGGCGTCGTGGACGGGCGTGAACTTCCCTGCGGAACGGGTCTGAGCGCGGCGGCACCGGGGAACGCTCCGGGCTTGCGGACCAGGGCTTCCAGATGGTGGTCCAAGATCCAGCCGGGCCTGCCCCTTGGCGATCAGCCGTTCATGGCGGGCGACCTCCAGCTGGCCGTCGTAGACCACCAGCTCGGACGCGTGCAGCATCGCCCGGGCCGTCCGGCCGATCAGCCGCACCGGCACCGAGTAGCGGTTGGTGCGGACGCTGATCTGTTCTCTGAACTCCGCGATCGGATGCCGCACCCACCGTCTGGACGATGGCTCAGGGCAGGTGCTTGCGCACCTCCGTCCAGGTGATGAGCCGGTCCTTGTCAGGTCCCGGTGGCAGGAAGTCCAAGAGCCAGACCAGGTGAGCCGTCTTGTTCTTGTAGCGGCGAAGTTCGCCGATCTGCTCAGTCGGGAGGTCACGCCAACTGGCGGACATCGCTAGGACCTGGCCAGGATCGAGGGCGAGCGCTGCGAGCGTGTCGGCGGCGAGGGCTTCGGGATCCCAGTCTGAATCGGTGTCAGGGCCAAGATGATCGATGATCCAGGTACGGAGTGCAAAGTTCTGGCGGGTCTTCCGGTCCTGACTCCATGGGGTGTCGCCCGGCAGACGTGCATTGGCATTTAAGGACAGCTTGGCCCAGCGCAGGCGAACGTGCCGTGGCTCGTCGGATCGGTAGGCGTGGGATTGGGCGACGACTCTGATTCGCTCCAGCTCATGGCCCTCCTGTGTGATCGTGAAGGCTTCGAGGCGGTCCACTGTCCAGGTGCTGAGGTCCCGGAGCGGTTGGTCGCGGTCTGCGTCGTTGCTCAACGTTCCTCGTTTCGGACTGCAGGAAGACCAAGGTCAACAACGGTAGCGCCGCCGAGGGATCTGCGGTCGATCTGGGCGATCTTGTCGCTGGCTCCGGCCAAGCCGGCTTGCAAGCCCTCGACCTCGCCGAGCCAGCCCTCGCGGCTCCGCGTGACAGCGTGGCGCGTGCGGCTTGCCGGGTTGACCGGCTTTGCCCAGCCGACGATGACGCGCGCCCGGCCTCCTTGGGCGGTCGGCGGCCCGGCGCTGGCTGGTCGTAGTCGTGGGAAAACAGCACAGCCCACCATATTCGTCAGTATGACGATTAAAGGGGCTATGATTCTGACCAACAGCCGGTGATGTCTGTGTCTACCTAGGCCTTCGCCGGCGTAGGAGACATGGGGCGGGAAGCGAAGAGGCCACGTCGGGCGGTGCGGGCAGCCCGGTCGCGGTACCGGCCGGGAAGCTCATCGAGCCGCCGATGGCACTGGCGCTCAACGTCCACGCGAGCCCGGGCGTGTACGCGCTGTTGCTAGGTTCTGGCATTTCGATCGCGTCGGGCGTAAAGACCGGGTGGGGCGTTGTCGAGGGCCTGGTCGGGAAGGTGGCTGCCGTACGCGATCCAGGCAATGCCGACGCCCGCGCTGAGGCCATGGCCGATCCCGAGAAGTGGTGGGAGTCCAACTGCGACGAAGCCTTGGGCTACTCCGCTCTCCTGGGCGCTGTGGCGCCGAAGCCAGCTTCACGCCAAGCCCTGCTCGCCCAGTACTTCGAGCCCGAGGACGGTGATGACGACGGAGGCGAGGCACCGACCGCAGCGCATCGGGCGATCGCCCAGCTGGTCCAGCGAGGCAGCATCCGTGTCATTCTGACCACCAACTTCGACCGGTTGATGGAGCAGGCACTGCAGGAAGCCGGTATCTCACCCCAGGTGGTGCACCGGCCGGAAGCGATCGACGCGATGAAGCCCCTCGCGCACAGCCAGGTCACCGCAGGCGGCTCCCGATGGCCACGGGAGCCGCCTCTGAGTGCAGGTCAGCGCTCCCGGCCGCGCGGCGGCTGCTCCCGGAACCTCCAGGTGGTGAATAGACCCATCCCCGTGACGCTCACGGTGGAGAGCGCGGTCGCACCTCCCATCGCGTACACCAGCAAAGACAGCGCTGTCAGGCCCAAGAGGGCGGCCAGGTCCAGCAGTCGGCCGCGCACGGGGCCCCGTTCGTCGAACTCGTTCTCGTCCATGCCCCGCAGTGCAGCAGCACGGCGGAGCGGGGCGCGAGGAACGGGAATTCTGGCGAACAAACTCGAAGGCACGGCGTACAACGCAGAACATCAGTGGGTTACCGGCGAACACCGCGCGTTTTCACATGTACGCGAATGTTCGACGCAGCGTCCGGACGCGCGCCCTAGCATGACTGCCACGCACACAAGGGGGAACTATTGGACACTCCGATCTACGGTCCGACCGAGTCGGCGGAAGAGGCGTACCAAGCAGAGCTGACCGCCTTCGCCCGGGATCTGAAAGACCTGCAACTGGCCTGCAACATCACCTACCGCCAGATCGGGAACCGCTCGCCGATCAAGTTGTCGCCCTCCGGAATCGCCGACACCCTGCGCGGGAAGCGGCTGCCCAGCCGGGACTACCTGAACACGCTTATCCGGGTCCTGTACGAAGCACAGGACGGGAAGCCGGTTGGCCACGACGATCCCCGCCCACGACGATGGGAGGAACGCCGCACGCGCCTCCTCCTGCTGCGCGACCGAGCCCAGCAGTCCGGCGCGGGCGTGTCCGGCCACGACACATTGGCGGGCGATTCGCTCCCCACGGACACCGCATACGTTCCTCCGCCGGACGGCGCGACGCTGCTGGAACTGGAGTCAGCCAAGTCGGACCTGCGGGACATCCTCGACAACCTTGAGGAACACCAACGCCAGGTGCGCACCGAGTTCCGTCAAGTCCTCGACGAGCAAGCCCGGGTGAAGGAGGAACTGGGCCGTCTCACCTCTCTCCTCGAACAGGAACGGGGTGACAAGGAACGACTGACACGCAAGATCGCTTCGCTGAAGCGGGAGCGCGCGAAACTGGGCAAACAACTGGACGACCTGCGGGCCCAGTTCGCGGAGATCGACGCGGACAAGGTCGCACTGCTCAAGGAGGAGAGCGACCTCAACGACCGACGCGCCGTACTCAACTTCGACTGGGCCCGCTACGAGGAATTGCTGCGCCAGCGCGCAAATGCCGAAGTGAGCCGGTTACGCGAGGAACTAGACCGGACGCGCACGGACCCACCCACCTGACGGAGGCATTCAAGGAGTCTCGGACTGGCCCCGAGAGCTACTGATCGCTTGCGTAAACGGATGGGTCGACGGTTCCCGCGTCCTCGCCCGGTACTTGAGCGACACCGACCGCGTGAAGAACTCCCCGGGCCCGGGCGATTCTCCACCCGGGGCCCGCTGCTGTCTGTCTGGCCTACGGAGCGCTGGGCTCGCCGCTGATGTGGGCGACGGTCTCGGCGAACGCCCGCTGATCGTCCACGTAGTGCCGCACGCGAGACCACCAGAAGCCGAAGAACTGGCGTTGAACCGGCACGGTCAGCGCGAGCAGCAGTTCCACCTTGGTGGCCTCCTCCCGTTCGGACAGCATGACCGCACGCGCGTGACCGGCGTAGTCGACGGCGAGCCGGATGATGCGGGAGCTGGGCCAGCTGCCGGCGTACGTCGCGGCGTTGTCGAGCAGCCACATGGTGGTCTCGTCGAGCTGCTGCCACCAGCGGTTGCGCTCGTTCGTCAGCCGTTCGCACATGACGGACGTCCAGTCGGGATCGTCGGCCGCTGGTATCCCGAACCTCTGCAGCAGGGAGCAGGCGGAGATGACGCGCAGCATGCTCGCGCCGAAAGTGTCGCGGGCGGTATGGACCTCGCCCACCCGTTTCTTGCGGGCCTCCATACGCGGAGTGACGAACAAACCGACCGCAAGGGCGGTCACCACGGCGGCGACGACGGCCACCAGCAGGGTCCACAAGGTGTTGGGCATGGGGGGGGACATGCTCCCGCACCTCGCGGGTCCGCCCGGACCGTCAGCCCGTCGGGCCCTCGACCTCGCCTTGGGCGGTCCAGTTCCTGTGCACGCGCTCGCGGCCGTCGGTTTCCTCGATGAGCTGGATCACCACGGCCGGGCCGGTGCCGTAGAGCCCAACCCACTCCCTGTACTGGTCCTGCGCGGTGTCCGGGAAGGCCCACTCGCCCTCGACGAGTGAGCCGTCGGTCTGGAATTGCAGCCGGGCGAGGTGCCTGGTCACCACAGGTCGCTCCTCGTCTGGGTGCACCGGACCATCATCTCGCCTGTGCCGTGCTGGGGACGCTCAGCCGGAGCACAGTGCCTCGTCGCAGTCGCCGCACATCCACTCCCGATTGTTGGGAGGGAACCACGGGGCACCGGGCCCGCTCGGCGTGTACGAGAGCTTGTCCATGCCCTGGGTCGGCTCGCCGCAGAGCGTGGTGTCGCCCGGATCGCCGGGCACCACAGGATCAGCGGGCGCGGCGCGCACCGCTTCGATGTAGGGGACGCCGTCCCCGGACCGAAGTCCTCACCCAGCTGCTTCCGTGCTTCCTCGACGACGATGATTCCCATGCCTTCAAGGTGCGGCCACGGCCGGTCGGCCGCACCTCGGAAGCCGGACGTCGGCCCACTCGCCCTCGTTCTCCTCCTAGCCGTCCGGCGCAACGCCGAGAAGCCCGTGCCTTCGGCACGGGCTGCGACGTGGCGGGAGGTTATCCCGGTGCCAAGTCGCGCCCCATCCGCTTTGGCCAGCCATGCAGGCCGGCGAGTAGGGAGCGTTCATCGAGGTCGTCCTGCTCGAAGGTCCCGTCGGTCTCGACCACCGCCAGCACAGGCAACTCGTCGACAGGCCGGACCGTCGGCTCGTCTTCCAGTCGCACGTCCGCGTCGAGGGATCCGTATTTCTGCCCGGGTTATGGATTCTGGGCCGCACGGGGTTCTGGGTCGCCGACTCCCCGAACGCTGCGGACCCGGCGTCGCGCTCGTCGAGCAGGAACTCGTAACCGGTGAAAGTGGGGTTCCGGCGCAGCCCGGAGCGTGCAGGGAGATTACTGACCGTGATCCCGGCCTCGCCCGCTTCGATCCGGATCAGTTTGGACGACGACCACTCCGTGCCCGCCGCGACGCCGAGATTGCCCGGCCGACATTCCTCCCTCGGCACTGCCGAAAAGTTGCTGCGTGATTTCCCTGGGGATGAGTGCACCGAGGTCGAGGAGATGATGCGCCGGGCCGAGGTCCGGGACGACATCGCCATCGACTGCCTGGGCAGGGCCGTCCCCGCCTTCATGAGCGACGTCCTGCCGGAGTGGGACCCGGACAAGGGCCGGAGCCTGGACGGCTTCTTCCTCCATCTCGCCCTGTGCCACTTCCGGGACGCCTACCGCCGGTGGGCCACCGGCCACCGGCGGCGCCTGGGCGCGGTCCTGGGGCCCGACAAGATCTGGATCCAGGGCAGGAAGCACGACATGGTCTACGACGAGGTGTGGGAGCTGGTCCCCGCCCCCGCGCTCGGCCTCGAAGAGCAGACCGTGCTCCGGGAGACCCTGAGCGTCATCCTGGCCGAGACCTCGGCGCGCCGTCTGCGAGGCGATGCTCACCACCGGGGCCACCCAGGAGGAGATCGCACAGCGGCTCGGGACCACCCGCAAGTCGGTCGAGCGGCGCCTGAGCCGGGTCCGGCGACGCGCCCGCAAGCTCGCGGCGGCCGGGCTCATCGTGGTCCCCTCGGTCAGCTCGGCGGTGACCCGGTGAACGGTCCCCTCGACCTCCGGGTGCTCGTCCTCCTGCTGGCCGGCGCCGTCGTGGGGTACATCGCGTACGCGCACCCGGCCGTCGGCGTCGCCCTGCTCGTCGCCGTCGCGGTCGTGACCCTGCTCTACCTCCTGATGGGCCCCAACCATGGGCTGAGGGCTGGTTTCACCGGTCGTGGATGGCCCGCGTCGACACGACTGACGCAGGCCATTCATGTAGGTGAACTCATGCGCTAGAGGAGACCTGGTGGGTGCAGCAGCACGGTGCTCGCCTTCCAGAAGGGGGTCGACGGTCAGGAGACGTGCCGGAAGGCGGCGGCCGGGCCGATCGCGCCGGGCCCGTACTTCGCCCGGATGCGGTCGCTGACGGCTTCGGCGGTCAGGCGTGCCTCGCGCGCCTCGTCCAGGCTGATCTGCTCGGCGACCTGGTCGGCGTCGACGAGGTCCTCGGCCTTGAGGGCGAGGGCGGTGAGGCGGCCGCGCTGGAGCCCGGCGGCGTCCATCAGACGGTAGGCCAGCACGCGCAGATCCTCGTCGTGTGCGGACGGCGCGGCCAGACGCCGCACGGTCTCCCACGAGGTGCCGCCGGCGAACGTCAGCGTCAGCCGGAGTGCCCGGGCGGCCTGGTCCCGCCGCCGCAGGAGCTGTCCGAGCTGGACGACCAGGGAGAGCAGGGCGGCACGGACGTCGGCGCCGTCGAGGGTGTGCTGCGGGAAGGTGCAGCGGGTCGTGGCGGAGGCGGGCAGGGCTCTGGGTACGACGGAGTCGGGGTCGATGCCGCGGGCGCGGTCGGCGGCCTGCCGTCCGGCCCGGCCGCCGAGCAGGCGCTGCACGGTGGCCGGCGGGACGGCGGCGAGCAGGCCCACGCAGTGGATGCCGTAGTCGCGCAGCACACCCGCCTGCCGGGGTCCGATGCCGTGCAGGGCCTGGACCGGCAGCGGCCCGAGCCAGTCGGCGACTTCGTCCGGGGCGACGACCAGGACACCACCGGGACCGTCGATCTGGCCGGAGGCAGTGGCCGCGACCGTGATGGTCGGACCGATCCCGATCCGGACATCGACCCCGAGGCGGGCACCGACCCGCACGCGCAGCGTCTGGCCCAGGCGGCTGGCGTCCACGCCGAAGTACGGCAGCGCCCCGCGCAGCTCCACCAGCGCTGCCGACGGCGGCAGGGCCTGCACCACCGGCGACAGCTCCGCGAGCTGCTCCAGGACCTCGCGGTAGACGGGCTCCGGGATGCGGCCCGGGCAGCGCACATGCATGACCGTGGACACCTCGCGGGCCGTCTCATCGGCTCCCATGGCACACCCACCTCCTCCCTCCCCACATTATCGAACTAGAATTCGAACATGCGAGGTGTCGGCCCCCGCGCGAAAGACTGGATGAGACGTGTTCGACGACCTGCCTCCGGACCTGGAGCGGCTGCGCACCCTGCGGGTGTGGCACGTGATGTGGCTGGAGCGCATCGACCGCAAGATCGCCGCTCTGCGGCAGCGGGAAGCCGAGCAGGAACACGAACGGCGCTCCCGGCCGCCGCGGCCGGACTGGTGTGACTGAGCGCGTTAGTCGGCCGCTGAGCGCTCTGGTTGGCCACGTCGGCGCTCAGCCGTGGGCCTGCTGGCAGCTCCCGCGCTCGCTAGGCTCGGTGGCCCGGTCTGTGCGGCATGGAGGGTGAGGCGGATGACGTCAGCCGATCATGGAGACTCCCAGGCCGCTGACGGGGAATCTCCGACGACTGACCTGCGGCGATGGAAGGTCGGTGGCCTGGTCGCGCTACTTTTGCTGCTCTCGAACGTGCCGCTGGTGTGTCTTGTGATCCTGTGGCCAGAGTCAGCGGAGCTGACCAAACCCGGCCGAATTCACGTGCTGGACTGGTCCTGGACTCTCTCCCCAGAGCGACGAATTCTGCTCTGCGTGGCGTTCTGTGGGCTGCTCGGTTGCTCCATCCGGATGCTCCTACGCATTCGTGGAGACTTCGCCTCCCCGGATGACAGATCGTGGGACATCCCCTGGTGCTTCCTCACGCCACCGATCGGAGCAATCCTTGCCCTGGGCTTCTACTTGGTGATCCGGGGCGGGTTCTTCGCCGCTCCAACCGCCGCTGAGAGCGTCAACCTTTTTGCTTTTGGCGGTACAGGCGTCCTCGTGGGGCTGTTCGCCGAGAGTGCCACCGAACGGTTGGAGGGCGCGTTCAGCGGCGCATTCTCTGGGGCAGGCCGCCAGTCACCGGAGCCCTCTCATCGCGACGAGTCCACTGATGCGCCAGAGCACAGCAGCCGGACGTAACGGACCTGGCCAACTGGACGGCTGACGAGCGGCCAACTAAGAGGGCATCTGATCTAGGTAGTTGGTGTTCTGGGATGTTTTTGTGACTGGCGGCGTTGGCGGTCGTTGCACGGTGCGTGAGTTCTCGCCGTCCGTATCGCAGTGATGTGTCCGATGCCCGCTGGGCTCTGATCGAGCCGGTCTTCGCCGCCTGGCGGGCGAGACGGACCGGTCCCGGCACGGCGGCCCGGGTGCACGACTTGCGGGAGATCGTCAACGCGATCCTGTACGTCAACCGCACCGGCATCACGTGGGAGTACCTGCCCCACGACTTCCCGCCGTGCAAGACCGTCTACGACTACTACGCGAAGTGGGAAGCGGACGGCACCACCCAGCAGGTGCATGACCTGTTATGTGACAAGACCCGACGAGCCCACGGCCGCAGTGCCGAGCCGACCGCGGCCGTGATCGACGCGCAGAGCGTGAAGACCTCGGCAAACGTGGCCGAGACCAGCCAGGGCATCGACGCCGGCAAGAAGATCAAAGGACGCAAACGGCACCTGCTCACGGACACGCTCGGTCTCGTGTTGGCCGTCGTCATCACCGCCGCGAACGTGCAGGACACCACCGGCGGCAAGTTCCTGCTCAACGACGTGGCTGCGAACCAACCAAGCGTGTCCAAGGTCTGGGCCGACGGCGGATACCAGAACAGCGTCTTCAACCACGGCGCCCTCCTCGGCATCGACGTGGAGGTCGTGCAGCGACCTCGAGCGAAGGGGTTCGAGCCCCTGCCGAAACGGTGGGTGATCGAGCGGACATTCGGCTGGCTGATGCAGCACCGCCGCCTGGCCCGGGACTACGAAGCCCTACCTCAGAGATCTCGAGCAATGATCCACTGGGCGATGGCTAACAAAATGTCCCGCGAACTGACGGGAGAATCCACGCCAACCTGGCGAATCGAAACGGACATGACCACCACAACGACCTGAACGTCGATCAGATGCCCTCTAAGTCCTGCCCAAAACCGTCTTGCGTTGCTCGCTCTCGCTTACGAAACCAACCAGGCCTCGCGCGATGGCGATGCTGATGCGCTCACCCAGATCTGCATGGGAAGGCACGGCGGTTGGGGGTGGGGACTGTGCCCTGGACGAGGGCCACGAGGCCTTGTTAGAGGAGCCGTATCGGGGCTATGGCCGCGACGGCCTGCGTAATCACGCGGGTAGGCAGCACTCCTGATGACGCGTTTACGGACGCGGCGGCCATCCTGTGGCCGACCCGGTGCAAGAGGCGGCGTTCGGTGCAGAACCGAACCGGCAGAGGGCCGGCACCCGATACCAGGTCCCGGCCCTGCGGATGAGCGGGTCAGCTCTCGCAGCCGAATTCCTGGTCGCCTACGTCCCCCGGGCAGATGTCCGTGCCGGTGTCGCCGTTGGAGGAGTCGTTGCCTCCCACGCCGTCGATGGCGCCCAGCCGGTCGTTTCCGGCGTTGCCGTCCATGATGTCCCGGCCAGCCCCACCGACGATCTCGTCGTCGCCCGCACCGCCCATCAGGATGTCGTTGCCGTCGCCCCCGACCAGGACAGCGCGTTGCGTGCTGTCGATCGTCTGGAGAGTGTCGCCGCCCGCGTCGCCGTTGAGCGTGGCCCGCAGGCTCGCCCGCAGGATGACCGTGTCATTGCGGTCGCCGGCGCTGAGGAGGATCGTCCGTGTGCCCGCCGGGCAGGACACCGAGTTGGCGCTGAGCTGGGTACAACCCGTCCCTGCCGTGACGGTGTCACCGTTGTCGATGACGGTGATGTTGCTGCCGGACGGGTTGATGATGATCTGGTTCGCCTTGTCGGCCGCGGCGTTGATATTGATGAAGGCCGAATTCGCGGTCACACCGGTGGCGGCGTGGGCCTGCCCGGCCGACAAAGCCAGCGCCGCGCCCATCGCGCCTGCCATCACCACGGCCTGTAAACCCTTGCGTATCGAGGTTCCCACTGTTCCTCCAGTCAGTACGGTGCCTGCGATCAAGCATCGACGGGGAAAGAGGGCCGCACATGGGGAGAGAACCCCCAGATACTGTCCGAGATGGATAGAACGAGCCTGCCGAGCCCGGCGCCCTGGGGTCCGGAGAAACGAGGCTCGGGTTGCTGATCATAGTGGCTTGGCCCTCACCTGACGTGGTGGGACCTCAACCCGCCGCAGACGATCCGGGTCGGCTTCGTGTCTGCGGAAGAACGCGCCGCCCGCGCCCAGGCCGAACCGCTCCCCGCCCCCAAGCACGGCTACGCCACCGATCAGTCTGCGGCTCCTCGGAGGGCCGGAAGCGGCGGACGAACTCATAGCCCAGCAGCACAGGTTGGCCGCTGAGAAGGAACCGGACGGCGGCGGCCCTGTACGCCTGACACTGCTCCTCGCCGAGCTGGCGGCCGCCGACCAGAGTCTGCGTCAGCTAATGGTCAACGCGCGCGACGTCGGCCCTGTGCGGCTCGCGGCGCTGGTCGGGCGAGTCGGCTCTCGTGGGGTCTGTTGAGACCCCACGCCTTTCTGTGGTTCTCAATCTCCGTGTCATGCTCCGACGCTGTTGTAGGATGTCGCGGCTCGTGTCCCAGGGCATCGTGCTGACCAGTGAGTTCTCCGGCTGTCTCACGACGTGGCCGACCACTCTTGTCTCGAACGGGTGGCATTTCCTCAGCGAGAGCTGCGGGTAGAGCTCGTGCCTGGGCCCACTCAGCTGTCGAACCAGACGACGAGTCGCACATTGTCATCGCCGTGCTGCGAGGCGAGCGCCTCCATGACCGTCCAGACCGGTTTCCACTCGCCAGTCTCCGGGACGGCATCTCGACGGCGCAGTTTCTCGGATCTGTAGAGAGTGTCGCCGATGAGCCATTCGCTCCCCTCGGGCCACTCTTGAGCCTCGCCCGGCACTTGGTCAGGAAGGCCGACGGCTTGTGCGAAGCGAGAGCTCCAGGCGGATTTCCCCGTCAGCCTGAGCCCATCCGGAGTCTGCCGGTATTGGTGGAGTCGACCGTCGGCCTTCTCAGCTGACTCGCCCCAATCGACCTCCTTGATCTCGGCCCAGGTGATCCAGGTGGTGCCGTATGCCTGGTCCGGCCACTGGGCAAGTTGATCGAGTTCGGCACGAACAGTCTCCGACGCATCGACTGGGAGTCCTCGGTCTGCGGCCAGCGGTCGGAAGTTCGCGTAGTTGCGGACTCCAAAGAGGCAGCCAAACGCGTCGTAGTTCCGGGTGATGTTGAGGAAGAAGAGGTCGATGGCGGCTCGCCAAACCGAGTCCTCGCCCTCCTCGTGGAGGTCCCATGCTCGGCACTCGACAAACCCGCTGATGTCCGTCCCCATGACAGAGATTCTGCAACCGCCGTCAATCGATTTTTGGGTTGAGGTTCCCCGGCGTGCGGGAGGTTCTGCCGGCCCGTAACAACGGCTAACACAATGAGGTGGATCGGCGCTGATGGCCGTTGCCTGATGGGCAGTTGTGCGTTCGGTGTGTCATGGGGATGTCGCCGTGGATCATGTCGGATGAGCTGTGGGACCGCCTGGAGCCGTTGCTGCCTCAGCGTGAGCGCCGCTTTCGGTATCCGGGCCGCAAGCCGTTGCCGGACCGGCAGGTGCTGTGCGGGATCCTCTACGTGCTGCACACCGGTATCCAGTGGGATTACTTGCCCCAGGAGCTGGGCTTCGGCTCGGGCATGACCTGCTGGCGACGCTTGCGCGACTGGAACGAGGCCGGCGTCTGGCAGCGGCTGCACGAGGTCCTGCTCGCCGAACTCAATGCGGCCTCCCGGATGGACTGGTCCCGCTGCGTGGTCGACTCCTCCCACGCCAGGGCCCTAAAAGGGGGATCCACACGGGCCCCTCGCCAGCCGACCGGGGCCGGGCCGGCTCGAAGCACCACCTGATCACCGACGGACACGGCACTCCGCTCGCCGTCCTGCTGACCGGCGGCAACCGCAACGACGTCACGCAGCTCCTGCCCCTGCTCGACGCGATCCCGCCCGTCCGCGAGCGCGTCTGCATCAGGTGCAGGCCGTCCTGAGACACCGTCTCCACCCAGTCGGTGTGGATCCTCCCGTTGGTCATGCTGCTCTCCCTGCCGTTCGGTGCGAGTGGATTCGATGTCCGGCCGCGGGCAGGGCCGGATGCCGCCCGGCTCGGAGGTGGGCGATCACGGCGTGCCGGACGTCGGTCTCCGGGGTGAGGGACAACGCGACGGTGGCCTTGCCGCTGCTCAAGGCACATCTACGGGCTCGTAGAGCACGTCGGTTCTGAGTATTGTTTTCGTACCCTCAAGAAGCGGGGCCGAGTCGTGAAGCGTCCGATGCCAGAAGAGGAGCGCATCGCCCGGTTCGGGGCGGTGGGCACTCACTATTTCCTCAGGCTTCGCGAGCCGCGGCCAGTCAGAGAAGTCACGTTGCGCAAAGGGAAGATCGTTCTGCTTATCGGCGATGAACCGCGTTTCTCCGCCCACGGCCTCATACGACAGGTAGACGACGACCGTCAGGAGAGTGCGCCTTCCGTCTGTGGCGAAATAGGGCGAATCGTAGTGCGGGGCAATGAATCCGCCGTGTTCGTATGTGATGAAGCGCATACGCGGATTGACGGCCGCCGGCCTCCAGGGCCTTCCGTCCGAATCCGTCGGATCGTCCGATCCCACTTCAAGCGATAGAAGCGTCCGCAGCCTGCGGTAGAATTCTGCCGCCAGGGATGTGGATTCGGCCGTGGCGCGGAGATGGGCGACCGGATCTCCCTCTGCATAGTTGGCGGCAATGCCGTCTCGGCCCACCGGGGCAAAGCGCTGGGCGGCCAGTTCGGTCGCGAATGCCTCCACTTCGGCCGGAGTGAGGAAATGACGAATCACCTTGGCGTTGGCCTTTGGGATCTCCGATTCGATCGGGGTCCATGAGTCATCGGCAGATATTCGGCTCAGCACTTCTTCGGAGAGCTCAAAGGGATTTACCGGCATTTCGAACATGATCACTTCTCCGTGCTGAGGCCGTCGCCGATCCCAACGTGGCCGTGGGCCCCACAGCCCGGAACGGCCGCGGGCAGCGCATTGTGATGGACGGCGGGACTGCGGGCCACGCACTTGTGCGCTTCGAGTCCGTGGAGGGACTCGAAGCCCCTGGAGTCAATGCCTGCAGGGAGCGGGGACCACTGGGCGGTTATCGTCACGATGACGATATTAGGTCGGGGTGAGCCCACAAAGCAAGCAGGACGTACCCAACGCGGCGGAGAGGGCCGGGAGACGGGGCGGGGACCGGCTCAGGGGACTACCGAGGCGAGGTAGTCCCACGCGACGACCGCGACCACCGGGAACTGCGCCTGGTACTCCTCCTCCTCGCCCTGGTGGTGGGCCTGCTGATCACTGCGTCGGCCGTCTACGTTGCCCGTGTGCATCCCACCCTTGCGCAGCTTCTGGGCCTAGGAGCCGCAGTCATGAGCGCGCTCGCCAGCATCGGCGGCGTCGTGGCCCGCGTCGTCCGGAGGTGATCACCCCTGGTTCGATGCGTCGCACCGGTCCAGCGGTCGTCTCAGATCTCGAGGCTGAGTTCGTTTCTTCTGTCCGAGCGGTGCGGGAAAGCCCTTCGGGGGTGGCGCGGCCGGACAAGGCGTGCGAAAGGTCGGGCCCGCCGCCACGGGGGGACTGACGGGCCCGACCTGAATCCAAGGTGCCCTACCTGTCCTCGGCGCGCTCGGTCTCCGGGTGAAGGCGCCGCGAGGAACGTGAGATCTGGGCAGGGGCGGCAGGAGTCGAACCTGCGGCATCCGGCTTTGGAGGCCGGCGCTCTGGCCATCTGAGCTACACCCCTTTGACGGGTGACAGCCTGACATGACCAACAGGCCATCACCAAGCGATTTCTGTCGCTTCAGAGAAGGCGCAGCACACCGACGACCTTGCCCAGTATCTGCGCCTGGTCCCCGGGGATCGGCTGGTAGACCGGGTTGCGGGCCATGAGCCACACCTGCCCGTCCTGCCGTCGCAGTACCTTGACGGTGGCCTCCTCTTCCAGAAGTGCGGCGACGATGCCCCCGTGATCGGCGCTGTCCTGTCGCCTGACGGTCACGATGTCGCCGTCGCAGATCGCCGCGTCGATCACGGAGTCGCCGAAGACCGTCAGGGCGAACAGATCACCCTCGCCGACGACCTGGCGGGACAGGGAATAGACATCCTCGACCATCTCGTGGGCCAGCAGGGGTGCGCCGGCGGCGATCCGGCCGACGAGCGGCACGTCGACGCGTGCCTCGCCCCGGTCACCCAAGTCGGGTGCCCAGGAAGGCTCACGCGGTAGGCGCGGGGACGGTGCGGGTCACGGTAAAGGACGCCCTTGCGCTCGAGGGCCATCAGCTGGTGGGCGACCGAGGACCGTGCTGGCGAGCTTCACGACCTGACCGATCTCGCGCATCGTCGGCGGATAGCCCTGCCGGGCGATCACCTCCGTGATGCAGCGGACGATCGCCGCCTGGCGGCTCGTCAGCTCCCCCCTCCCCCGCGGCTCGGTTGCCCGGGGGGACGACATCGGCGTGCGGGCAGGCACGGCGTTCTCCATCCGCGGCACCTCCGTACAAGATCTCGCAGAGCCCGACCATAACCCTCCATCTCCCGCAAATGGAACATCGTTTCGGTACCTCAGCCGGTCGACGATGGCTGCGCAGGCATGTCTCCTGGTGCCACTCGTTTCTGCAGGCCTTGGTTTTCCTGGTCAGTGCTGGGGCTGCAGAGGCGGGCGGTAATCTGGCGGCCCCATTACGGCCTGAATCGGAAAGTGACTGACTGTGACCTCTGCTGCTGCCGTTCCCACCGCGATCTCAGACTTCTACTGCCACCAGGCCATCCCCGGGCTGGTGGACGTCGAGGTCGTGACGGAGACGGACAGGGTGCTGGCGTTTCACCACACCAGACCATCCCATTCGGTGCACATCGTGGTGGTGCCGAAGGTGCACGTTCCGTCGTTGGTGGACCTCGGGGACGACAACTCCGATCTCCTCCTTGAGGTCATGGATGTCGTGCGGGAAGTCGCCGGGAAAGTGAGGGCCGAGCACGGCGCTGCTTCGATTACCACGAACGAGGGCCTGTACCAGGAGTCGAAGCACATGCACTGGCACGTCTACCACCGGGGTGAGACGGAGAGGGAGATTCTGTCGATGTACGGGCACCACGACGGCTGAGCGCTACTGGGTGCGCGTGCACCGAGGCCTGGCCACGGCCAGGCCTCGGTGGCCACCAGGCGAGCGGCGCGGTGGATTTCTGTGCGGTTGGGCTCCTGGGTGTCGCCGGAGGCGGCGGCTAGACGCACGCACGCTTCTGCCAGTTTTGTTCCATCCGTCAGTGCTTCGTCGTCGGGGATGACAAGGCACCGGCCCGGGTGGCGGCTGGCGTAGGCGTGGGTGTTGTCGAGCTGGTCGCCGCGGCTGACGGAGGCAGGCAGGGGGATGAGCACGGCCGGCTTGGGACAGGCGCCGGGGCTCCGGATGCCCTGCGGGACAGCGGCGCGTACGAGGCCGCCGGCCCGACCGTCTCCGCGGCCAGGCCCACCCCAGCCGCAGGGCACCAGGGCGACCTTGTCACCGTGACCGATGGTGGTCAGCGCAGCCAGCAAACGCACCACGCAGGCCGGGCAGTCGCTAGTCGGCAGGCTCAGAGCGTCGGGCCTGTCGGACAGATAGTCCACCAGGCGGAAGGCGTTCGCACCACGCCGTGCCCGGGCTTCCTCCGCCACGACCTGCGCCTGTTCGGGGGCCAGGGATTCGCCCACCGCTGACCGCAGCAGCGTGACGATCTGCTCCTGGGAGTTGTCTGTTGACGCTACCCAGCTGCCGAGGCCAGAGCTCCTGGATGGATGGGGTACCCCTGGCAAGATGGTGCCCATTCCTTGAGCCGGTTGGCCAGGTTGTCCGAGAGGTCGTTGAGGTAGCTGTCGGGATTCTCTGCGGCACTCGCCGCCGCGCGTTCCAGGTCGCTGAGCGCCACCATCTGAATGCCATGGACCAGCTCCTTGTGACGGAACTGGCACAGCCGGTCGAAGACCACCTTGATGAGCTTGCCGATGCAGCCGCGAGTACTCGCCCGGGGCTCCTCCCGCCAGAGTCCGTAAAGACGTACCGCGACTGACCGCAGGGCACCCTCGTTGGGTTCGCTGGCCGTGGCCATCCGCACGAGAGCCTCGAGGATGAGCAGCTTCGTCTTGGGCCGGTAGGCGGGATTCCAGGAGCCGTCCACCGCGCTCGGCCAGTGCAAGGACTGGCTGACATTGAGCTTGGTAGCGTGACGGCACAGCAGTTCGGCCGCGACGAGCTGCGCGTTGGAGGATGTCGAGCGCAACGCGGCATCGATCACCAGGATGGCCGTCTCGTCCGAGATCTTGCTCTGTTCCTTTTCACCCTCCTCGGGCCACAGGTCGACGAGGAGCGCCACAGCTAGATCGGCATTGTCGAGTTTGGTGAGCGCCAGCAGTCCGGAGGCCATGCCTGCCGGGTGCGCGGTTCCCGAGTCGGCGGGAGAGATGAGCTGGCCGGCCCGCATTGCTGCATCCAGCCTGAGCTGGCGCTGCTGCTCAGCCTGTTTGTGAGCCAGTCGGCGCTCGGTCTGTCGGTTCAGCATCAGCCCGATCAGGGACACGGATGCAGTGACCAGTACTCCGGCGAAGGTGAGAACGGCAGTGAGCCGGGAGGTACTCCCCGCGCCGAAAGCGACCGGGCTGAGCAAAAGCACCGCGGGCAGAACTGCGACGAGGACCACAACACCGAGAGAGGCTGCGGCTAGCTTCTTGCTGTCTTCACTCATAGGGATCCCCGGTCCGAGGCGGCCCGCGTGACCGGGCCGCGATGCTTCATCGTGGCCGCGGTGATACAGCACATTGACCAGCGAAGCACCCGGAGCTGGTGCCGCCGGGCATCGCCACGCCGAGGGAAGGAGTGCTCATGGTGTCCCGATGCCGCGGCGCCAGTCTTCCAGCAGGATGTCACTGTCTGACCTGGTCTTTCGCCGGGTGGCGGGAGTGTAGCGGGACTTCGGTCATGTGGGGGCGGTCTCACGGAGACCGCCCCCCGATCGTGCGACAACGCCGCAGGTAGTGGCAGCGGTGGGCGACTGCTTGGCGTGGGCGGCGCCAGTTCGACCAGTTCAGTGCGTGGTGTCGTCCTCAGTGTCCGCTCAGGTGCTGGGCCGGGCGCGACAAGCTGCCAGGAGTGGCCGAACCTCCGCCACTGTGAGCCCGATCGCCGCGGCTGTCCCATCTGTCCCGCCGCTTTTCCCAGGACTGGTGTGCCGTGGCGGCCAGGAAGGCGTGCGCGAGCATGGCCAGAGCGATGTGCCGCTACCAGCCCAGGTAGCGGCGGACTTCGTACTGGCCCAGGCCGCATTCGTTCACGCGGCCTGGAAGCACTCCTCGATCGCCCCCCGGCGACCCGCACCAGCTCCTGGACAGTGACCTGAGGGGGCATGTAGGCGAGGTAGTAAGCGATCTCGTCCGGCTTGCTGATGCTGCGTCCGGCCAGTGCCCACCGCATCCGGTGAGGGACATCGCCCTGATAGCCGAACTCGGCGACGGCCGGCAGCCGCACCGCTGCCCAGTGGTAGACGCGGGGGCCCCTTCGCGCCGTCTCCGGATGGGATCTTCTCCCAACGCGAACAGCCCCTCGATCCGCGAACAGCCAACGCGGAACTGGGACTTGGGGACAGCCAGGACGTAGCCGACACCCGGCTGTTCCAGCAGCCGGCGAAATCGGTTGTCCTGACCGTAGGCGAAGTCCGCGGTGACCCAGGCAATGTGAAGGGGCTCTTCGGGAGGTAGAGCTCGCGGTCGACGAGAGCCCGGCCGCAGGCGGAGGCGGAGGCGTAGGCGGCGAAGACGTCGATCTGGCAGTTCTCGGTACTGGCGCTGGACCCTGAGGTGGCCGGCCTGTTCGGCCAGCTGCCAGCTGTTCTTGCGAGCGACTGGAGCGAGTAGCCCGCGTACGTAGTCACGCATACGTCGGCGGAGCTCGACCCGACCGAAGCGGTGCCCGATGGTCAGGAAGAGATCGTCCAGTTCGAGGTCCCCCTGCGCGGCGGCAGACTCGTGATCACCCTCGGAGGCTGCCCCGCTGCTGCCACTACCTGCGGCGTTGTCGCACGATCGAGGGGCGGTCTCCGTGAGACCGCCCCGGCATGACCGAAGTCCCGCTACACTCCCGCCACCCGGCGCCGCAGCGACGGGATCAGCCCGGCACGCAACAGGGAGGACTTGCCGCGGCCGGACGGGCCGAAAACGGCGGTGAAGCGGTGTTCGGCCACTGACTGCCGTAGAGCGGCGGTGAGTTCACCGCGCCCGAAGAACCGGTCGTGGTCCTCTGGCTCGAACCGCGCGAGGCCCTGGTAGGGCGGCTCGGCGTCCTCGTCCTCGCGGACCTGGACGGCCGTCTCCCCTTCCGCCGCGCGCCAGCGCCGCTCCCACTCCACCGGGTCGCCGCCGCAGGCACGGACGTACCCCAGGGTCACCGCCAGCGAGGGGAACTGCTCGCCGGCCGCCGCCTGGGAGAGCGAGGTCACCGAGTAGTGTGCGCGCCGCGCCATTTCCCGATAGGTGATGCCGTACGCCTCGCGCCGCAGCTTCCGCAGCTCGTACGCGAAGCGCTGTACCGGTCCCGCGTTCGGGTCGACCGGTCTCTCTCGACGCCCCACCGCGCTGTCCCCCCGTCCCCCCGGCACAGTTCCCTGCGCCCGGCACGCGGACAACTCCCCGTGCGTGCGGCCACGTTAGGAACCCATCCGACTGCCTGGCAAGCGTTCGCGGTCGCTGACCGGCCACTTCTGTTTTGTTCGGTGTGCCGACAGGGGCCTGCTGAACAACCGACCGGGCTGGTGAACTCGGTGTTGCCGGCCCGGTCGAAGGCCGGACACCGCTCCGTCAGGGGCGGTACAACGGGAGGAACAGATCATGAACTCAGGCACATCACGCACTGTGCGCCGCAGGTTGAAGGCCATCGCGACGGCGGGCGTGGCAGCCGTGGCGGTGAGCCTGCTGCCGTCGGCGGCGGGGGCGCAGGAATCGGGGGCGTCGGTGACCGAGGAAACGTCGGTGGCGGCGGCTGCCGCGAAGGGCACGACGTACCTGTCGTTCAAGAAGAACAAGAAGGACCCGTCGAACTCGCGCCTCTCCTTCTACTTCATCCAGCAGGTCTCCCCGGACAAGACCCGCACGTGGCTGGTCGACAGCTGGCGCGCGGGCTCGGGCCTCGGGACCGCCCACAACAAGATCGGCCGCGACGGCTGCAAGAGCTTCGTGGGCTGGCTGCCCAGCGGCACATACAACATCAGGAGCTTCTCCGACAGATTCGAGGGCGACATCAACGGAATCGTCTGGCGGCTCAGCGACAAGAGGTGCACGGGAAAGTCCAAGACCAACCGCACCGCCCTGTTCATCCACAGCGAGATGAAGAAGAACGGCCGGCCGGGCTCCACGGAGAAGACGCGCTGGGACGGCAACAGTGACTACACGTCGAACGGCTGCGTCAAGCTCAAGCCGGCCGATGTCCGTGAGCTGAAGAGCTACCGGTCGAGCTACCCGAAGCCGACGCGCCTGTACGTCTCCTAGATCCAGCTGTCCACACTGGTCCGCCGGCGGCCGGATGACGCGGTCGTCCGTCGGCGGTGGCAGCGCGACGGACGGGGCTGGGGCGGAAGCGGCTGGTCGGGCGGCGTGGAAGCGGTCGGTCGGCCGACGGTGGGAGCGAGACGGTCGCTGGGGGTCGCTGGGGGCCGAGTCAGTCTGTCGCGGGGTGGCTGGTCCGGCCCGCCGAGGACCGGCGCAGTTCGTCGGCCGCCTCTCGTACGGCCGGCAGCAGGGCCGCCACCGGCGGGCTGTCCAGGGCGCGCCCTCGCGCACCACGAGGGTGATCGGCGGATGGACCGGACTGTCACGTTGTTGGGTGGGCGGTGTCTGATGGTGTGGTGGAACGGCGCCGAGTGGCTGTCCCGATCACCGAGTGGCTGTCCCGATCACGGTGCCGACACCTTGTGCCACGGCGGACTCGACCGCCGCGCTGCCCGCGCCTCCGGCGGCGCCCTCGACGAGGAGGATGCGTCCCGCCAGGGGGCCGAGCGCGTCGAGCCCACGCATCGCGGTCACGGATACGAGACCGGCGCCCGCGGCCTGCACGTCGTTCCACGTGGCGGTGGTGTGCGCCCAGGCCGAAAGGATGAGCAGCTCCGCGATCGCGCCGGTGACGCCGCCCAGCCCGAAAACCGGGTCGCCGATGCTCACCCCCTGCACCCCGTCGCCGAGCTCGTCGACCACACCGGCGCCGTCGCGCCCGGGAATGTCGGGCAGATCCAGAGGGAAGATCTGTCCTGGCTGCCCAGCTCAGCGGGGAACTTCACCCTGCCGACCGGTGCCGGGCCTGCCGGCCCTGCGAGTCACAGGAACTCGCTCCGGTAGGTCGAGGCCAACTCGGCCGCGCGGCGGCGGCGCTCCGCGAGCTCGTCCTGCGACAGCTGCGGCGGCGGCGCGTCCTTGCCCGCGACGACATCGCCGATGCGCGTGAAGTACTCGTCCTGGCCGGCCGGGGTGCACATGCACAGCATGCGGGCCGGAGCCCCCGAGACGTTGCGGAAGTTGTGTGGGGCGTTGGCCGGGATGTTGACCGTGGACCCGGCCCGCACGGTGTGCTTCTCGCCGCGGAAGGTGAACTCGATCTCGCCCTCGAGGATCGAGAACATCTCCTCGAAGTCGTGCCGGTGCGGCGGCGGACCGCCACCGTCGGGGACACGCATGTCGATCAGGCAGTACCGGCCGCCAGTCTGCTCGCCGGTGATCAGCATGGCGTACGTGTTGCCCACCAAAGAGATGTACGTCGTACCGGGATCGTCGGGGTCCGCCACGGTCAGCGAGCGGGACAGGTCGTCGTCGGGAATCATCGAAATCGGCTCCTTCAAAGGTCAGTCAGGTGAGGATCAGGTGCCGGGCAGCTCTCATGCAGTCCGGCAGTCTCCCGGCCGTCGATGCGCATGCGGCGCGAAGTGGGAGTCCGGCCCGGCCGCGCGGTACTTCAGTGTGTCCGCCATCGCGTCGGCCATCGGGGCCGGCGCCTGGGTGGTTTCGGGATCCAGACTGAGTGCCATGGTCCTTTCCTTTCGGTGGAGGATCGGCGTCAGTCGGCGGACGGGAGCACGATGACCTTGCCGTGCACCGTGCCGTCGGCGGCCCGGGCGTGGAGCGCCGGGAGTTCGGCCAGCGGCACCCGCTCGGCGACGTCGACGCGCAGCTCGCCGCGGTCGGTCAGCGCCACGAGTTGGGCCAGCTGGTCGGCGTCGCTGCGGACGAACAGGTCGATGCCCCGCACGTCGCGCTCCTCGTCGCTGGGGGCGGGCATCCATACCGTGGTGTTCACGAGGACCCCGCCGGGACGGACCAGGGTGACCATCGAGGCCAGTTCGTCCGGGGTGACCGGTGCGAGGTTGAGTGCGACGTCGACCGGTTCGGTCACCGCGGCGGTCACTTTGGTGGTGGTGTGGTCGATGACTTCGTCGGCGCCGGCCGATGTGACCGCTGCGCTGCTGCGCGGGCTGGCTGTGGCGATGACGTGGGCGCCTGCGTTCTTGGCGAGCTGCACGGCGTAGCCGCCGACCGCGCCGCCGGCTCCGTTGATCAGCACGCGATCCCCGGCGGTCAGCTTGGCGTGGTCGAACAGCGCCTGGTACGCGGTCAGGCCCACCAGTGGCAGCGCGGCGGCGTCGGCCAGGGGGACGCTCTTGGGCGCCGGGGTCAGGACGTCGGCTGGCGCGAGAACGTACTGCGCGGCGGCTCCGGTGCCGTCCATCGGCAGGAAGCCGATGACGTCGTCGCCAACGGCGAGGCCGTCGACGACCTCGCCGACCGCGTCGATGGTGCCGGCGACGTCGATGCCGGGTGTATGGGGCAGCCGCACCGGTATGGGGCCTTGCATGAAGCCGCCACGGATGTTGCCGTCGACGGAGTTGAACGACGTCGCGGCGACGCGGATGCGGACCTGCCCGGCCCCGGGGACGGGCTGCTCCACGTCTTCGTAGCGCAGGACGCTCGGGTCGCCGTGTTCGTGGAAACGCACTGCCTTCATTGGGTTCTCACCTTCACTGCGATCAATTTTGCTTCGAATTCGAAGCAACTGTTGATGACGGTACATCTACTTCGAATTCGAAGCAAGTGGTGTCGGTCACCGCCGGTGCGAGCGCATCGCCGCGGCGAGTTCGACGGCGGTTCGGTCGATGCAGGCGCGCAGCCGCGCCCGCGTCGCTGAGCGCCGTGGCCTGCCAGTCGGCGGGGCCGGCGACGACGACCGTGAGCACGGGGTCGGCGCGCACGTCGGTCAGGCGTCTGCGCATCATCTGCGCGAGGCCGGATGGCTGCCGGCGGGAGCCGCTGTCGAGCGTCAGCAGTACCGGCATGCCGGAGAGGGCTTCGTCCCCGAGAACAGCGAAGAACGAGTCGAACACCTCGCTCGGGGACGCGGCGAGCACCGGGGTCGCCACCACCAGCCCGTCCGCTGCCATGACCGCCGCGATCGCCTCCCGCAGGCCGAGGCCGGCGCGGCCCTGGGCGGAGTACCGGGCGAGGTCGGCCGCCGGCCGGTGCAGCTCCAGCACCTTCACCTCGGCGCGCGCACCCCCAGCCGCCAGTGACCGGCGCACCGCCTCCGCAACCCAGTCCGCGGGCAGCCGAGTCGAGCGCCCGTGACCGACGCCGGCGCACAGGACTGCCAGGGACACCGGGCTCCACGCGGCGGTGCTCGTCCCGGCATCGTGTTCATGGCTTCCGCGCTGCGGCCGGGCTGTCGTGTCGTCACCGGGGAGGGCCGAGGACGACGTTGCGCGAGGCAGGGGATGTCCATGGCCGGTCCTCGGGATACGTGGGCGGCGGCGCCGCCCTGCTGCTCGTAACCCTGTGCCGCGGCACTGTCCGAACTCCATGTTCTGCGGTGCTCAGTCGGGCCCAACACTGCCCACACCGTCTGCTCGCAGGTCACCACATCGGGCCGGGCGACCCTCGCGTCCGTCCGATCCACCTGCCCGGTGTGGCACCGAACTCAGCAGGAGTTCAGCTCCAGCTCCGCCCGGGGTGGCTGGACGGCGCCACCCCACACGCTTCGAATTCGAAGCAGTAGACTTCGGTCATGCCTGATTCACCGCCGTCGCTCGACCCCGTGCAGCTCGGTGCCTACTTCGACCTCATCGAGGTGACCAGCCTGCTCCGGCACGCGGTCGAGCAGCAGCTGCGTGAGGCCGGCGATCTCAGCTATGTGCAGTTCCAGCTGCTGGCCCGCCTCGGGGACTCTCCGACGGGCAGCCACCGCATGACCGACCTGGCCGACGGCGTCGTCTACAGCCGCAGCGGCCTGACCTACCAGGTGGATCTGCTGCAGAAGGAGGGCCTGGTCGTCCGCGCTCCCTCGCCGGACGACGAACGGAGCATCACCGTCACCCTCACCGACGCCGGGCGTGAGCTGCTTGCGAAGGTGCTGCCCGGCCACATCAAGGTGGTCAGCGGCCTGCTGTTCGAGCCGCTTTCGCGCGACGACGTCGAAGCTCTCGCCGGCCTGCTGGCGCCGGTGCGCGACCACATGCGCTCGATGCCGTCCCGCTCGGCCGCTCCTCGGCGCCGCAAAGGCGGAGCATAAGGACCCGACCCGGGCCGCGCAGAAGGGGCGACGACACGTCCCGCTCGACGCCGGGCCGAGGCGAAGTGACGAGCGCGCCGAGGACAGGGACTGAGGCGTAACACCCGGACGACACCGAGTCGATGCCGCACACATCCGAGTAGCGACTCCTGTCCCGCGATGCTGCCCCGCGCTCGGTGCCACTCACGTAGAAAGCGCTTCATCACATCGATCTTCGACGGCAAAATGGGCCTGACGAAAGGAGCCTGGGTTGGGAGCGGCGGGGCTGGCGGACCGACTGGCCGCGGCACGAGCCGGAGCGCTGGTGGGCAGGGAGCCGGAGCGGGCGGTGCTCGACCTGATGCTGTCGGGCGCGGCGCACGCTCCGCTCGTCGCCTACCTGCACGGCCCCGGCGGCATCGGCAAGTCCTCGCTCGTGCGCTACGCCGCCCGGCAGGCGGAACTCGCCGGCCGCCGGGTGGTGCATGTGGACGCCCGGTTCCTCGACGCCGACCCGCGCAGGCTGGAGGAGGCCGCCGCCCCGGCGTGCGCCGAACCAGGCGCGGTGCTGCTCATCGACACCTTCGAACAGTGCCAGCCCCTCGAGACGTGGCTGCGCGAGACCTTCCTGCTGCGGCTCGCCGACCAGGCGATCGTGGTGGTGGCCGGCAGGACCGCCCCCGACGCCGAATGGTCGCTGGACCCCGGGTGGGCGCAACTGTTCAGCGCACTGCCCGTACGGCCGCTCGATCCCGCCGAGTCCGACGCCCTGCTCGCCGCCCGGGGGGTCCCCGCCGAGCAGCGCGGCGCCTTCGTCGCCTTCGCGGGAGGCAGTCCGCTCGCCCTCTCACTGGCCGCCTCCGTGCCCCCCGCCGCACCCGGCGCGCCGTGGTACCCCACCGGCGACACCCTGACGACCCTGGTCGAGCGGCTGGTCGGCGACCTGCCCAGTGCCCTTCATCGACGCGCCCTCGAAGTCGTCGCACAGGCCTATGTCACCCGCGAGCCCCTGCTGCGCGCGGTACTGGGTGACGAGGACACCAGTACGGTGTTCCCCTGGCTGCGCCAGCTGCCCTACATCGAGGTCACACCGGAAGGGCTGCACCCGCACGACGCGGTGCGGGGGACCCTCGAGGCCGACCTGCGCTGGCGGGACCCCGAGCGCTACGACGACATCCGCGCCCGCATCTCCCTCGCCGGCATGGAAGCCGTACGCTCCGCCACCGCCGACGACGCGCTCTTACGCGTCGCGGAATGGATGTTCCTCTTCCGCGACCAGGACGGCCCGGACAACCTGTACAACTACCGGACGCACCCTCACATCGAGGACACTCCGCTCCGGCCCGGCGACGTACCCGCCTTGCTGCGCATGGCCGAGGAGGCCGAGGGCCCGGCATCGGCAGCCGCGGTCGCGCACTGGCTGCGCCGCCAGCCGGACGCCTTCCGCGTCCACCGCTACACCGGCTCCACCACACCCGCTTCGTTCATGGCCATCCTGCGGCTGGACACACCGCTGCCCGAGGACCGCGCCGAGGACCCGGTCATCGCAGCGGTCTGGGATCTCGTGGAGGCGGCCGCTCCCCTGGGGCCGGGCGAGCACCTGGGCATCCGCCGCTTCGCGGTGCAACCCGGCGGGGGCCAGCGGCCCTCGCCCCTGATGGAACTCATCAGCCGGCGCACCCTCGCCGAGGAGATGAGGATCCTTGGACGTGCGGTCACCTTCACCGTCTTCGAAGACGCCGACCTGTGGGGGCGCTACCTTGCCAAGGCCGGAGTGCCGGAGGTCGCGGCCGTGGACGTCGGCGGCCTGCGACAGCATGTCTTCGGCCGGGACTGGCGACGGCAAACAGTGGAACAGTGGGTGCAAAACTGGGCACGCACCGCGGTCACGCCCCTGGCCACATGGCCCGCAACCGCCTCCACCAACGGCCCGGGCGACCAGCTGCCGCGCGCCGCGTTCGAGAAAGGCGTGCTCGAGGCGCTGCGCACCTGGCACACCCCGCGCGAATTCGCGACCAGCGTCCTGCTGCACTCCCATCTCGTGGCGCCGGGCTCATCCGACCCGGCCGCGGACCTGCGCGGCGCCATCACCACCGCACTCGACGCGATACAGATCGACCCGGCGGGCGTCAAAGCCCACAAGGCCCTCACCGCCGCCTACATCTCGGCCTCCCGCACCCACAAGGCCGCCGCCCGACGACTCGGAGTGCCCTACGGCACCTACCGGCGCCACCTCGCCCTGGCCAAGGAACGCCTCATCGAACAACTGCTGCGCCAACCGGCCACGAGATCCACACCGACCGCGCCGCACTCGATACCGCGGGAGTGAGGCCAGCGCGGTACCGCAGGGCAACGTCCTCGGCGAGAAGCGCGTACTGCCACTCGCTGAGCCGAGTGCCGCGTTCGTGGACTCACAGTCGGTGAAGGCCGAGGTCCATCGATCCGCCGTGAGACGGCCCCCAACCGCCGTTGCCTCACTGCCCCAGAGCAACTTGTCCAGGATGATCGGCAGGTCCCGCACTCCCTCGCCGGTCGCGTGATGCACGGCGTTCACCACAGCCGCACCGACCCCCGTCATGGACACCTCGCCGTCGCCGAGAATGCCGAGCGGCATCTTCGGATCCGGGTCGTCCAGGAAGGACACGTCGATCGGCGGAATGTCGACGTGCACCGGGACGTGGTACTCGGCCAGGCCGGGTTCATGATCCGCCCGTTGCGCGGGTCGACAAGCGTCTCCCCCGCCATCGCCAGCCCCAGGCCCGGGCCCAGGCCCAGGCCCAGGCCCATCACGATGCCGCCACGCATCTGGCTGGCCGACGTCTTCGCGTTGATCACCCTGCCGATGTCGAACACCCCGACCCACCTCGACACCCGCGTCTCGCCGGTCTCGGCATCGACCCCCACCTCGCGGAACTGCACACCGGAGGCGGCCTTCACCCACCGCTGGGCATCGAGCATGAAGTTCGAAAGAAACCGCGCCCGCCCGGCGATCCGGCCGAGCCGCGTATCCGATCCGACGACGGCCTCGAGGTGCGGCACCTTCGCCCGCCGCAGAACCTCCTCTTTGCTGCCACCGCCCGTCCTGGTCCGTCCCATTTTTGAGTGAGAGCGGGTTGTGAGAACGAATCCGGGCGCGGCTGGGGTCCGGCGGCCAGTGATTGATCCTGCTCGCGCGAAGGGACCGTTTGTGAGGGGGCGGAGTGCCGAGCCATGCGCGTGCCGTTGTCCGGCCGGCACGCCGTGGCCCGGCCCACCGTCTTCTCAGTCCAGGTCGGACATGTCGAGCACGAAGCGGTAGCGGACGTCGTTTCGCAGGAGGCGGCCGAGTGCCGTGTCCACCTGTGACGACGGGAGTACTTCTATGTCAGCGGCGATGCTGTGGTCAGCGCAGAATTGGAGCATCTCGGCTGTCGCCAGGCGGCCTCCGCTGCCCGCGGAGCTGAGCTTCTTGCGGCCGATGAGCAGATCCATGGCCTCGACGGTGACGGGGCCCAGGTACCCGAGCAGGCTGAGGGTGCCGTCCATCGCCACCAGCTTCAGATACGGGGCGAGGTCGTGAGGGGCGGAGATGGTGTCGATGACGACGTCGAAGGTGTCGCGTGCCGTGGCCATGTGCTGGGTGTCGGTGGAGGCGATGAGGTCGTGAGCACCGAGCCTGCGGGCGTCGTCGCGCTTGTCGTGGGTGCGGCTGATGACGGTCGTGGTGGCGCCGAGTGCCACGGCCATCTTGACTGCGAGGTGGCCCAGGCCGCCGAGGCCGGCCACGGCGACGCGACTGCCGGGGCGCACACCGAGGGAGCGCAGGGGTTCCCAGACGGTGACGCCGGCGCACATCAGCGGGGCGGCTGCGGCCGGGTCGAGGCCGGAGGGGAGCGGGTAGGCGAAGGTGTCGCGTACGACGTACTCGCGGGAGTAGCCGCCCAGGGTGGTCGACCCGTCGTGTCGGTCGGTGCCGCCGTAGGTCAGAGTCGGGAAGGAGTGGCAGAAATTCTCCTGTCCGGCTTCGCACATGGCGCACACTCCGCAGGAGTCGACGATGTTGCCCACCGCGACGTGGTCGCCGACCGAGAAGGTGGTCACCTCCCGTCCGATCCCGGCCACCACGCCGGTGAATTCGTGACCGGGCACCAGGGGCACTCTCGTGTGCTGGTCGTAGGCGCGCAGGGCGTGCAGGTCGGTGTGGCACACGCCGCAGTAGTCGACCCGCACCGCGATGTCATCCGGGCGCAGGTCACGGCGCTCCACCGACGTGCGCCGCAGCGACGTCGGGCCAGCCGCCTGCCATCCGGTGGTCGTTCGCATAGTGACTCCCTAAACAGACTGTTCTGTCTGTTGCAGCGTAAGCGCGACCACACCCCTAGGCAAACCAACTGTTCTGTTTGGTAGGCTGCGGGCATGCCGGAACAACCCCAGACTTCGCGAGGCGCCGCGACCTACCAGCGCATCCTGGACGCCGCCACCGAAGAGTTCGCCCAGCGCGGCATCGCCGGGGCACGCATCGAACGCATCGTGACGGCAGCGCGCACCAACAAGGCACAGCTCTACGCCTACTTCGGCGGCAAGGAACAACTCTTCGACGCGATCTTCCTCAGCTCGCTGGAGCGCATCACCAACGTCGTGCCCGTCGACGCCGACGATCTCGCGGACTGGGCCGTTCGTCTCTATGACGAATACCTGCGCCGCCCCGACCTCATCCGGCTGGCGACCTGGACACGACTGGAACGCCGGCCTGCCGGGCACCTCGTCGAGAACCACCAGCACTACGACGACCGCAAGCTCGCGGCCATCGCCGAGGCCCAGGCCGCCGGGCGGGTCCGCGCAGGGGACCCGTTCGACATCATGGCCATGGTCATCGCGATGTCCATGGCCTGGTCGCCGGTCAGCAACGTATATGCGGCCAGCAGCCAAGAACCCGATGACGTACATGACCAGCGCCGCGCCCTGCTCCGCGACTGCGTCCAAAACGCCACCGCGGTCGGCAAGGGCGACGCATCCCCCTCATGACTGCCGCCACCCCCCTGGTGGCGCTCACGCCCGTTGCCTGGGATCCGGCCAGGACCGGGTGTTCGAGGTGCCGCTTGCCTCATGGGATCCGCCGCGGCCGGAACTGCCGGCTCGGGTGTCGCGGGAGCTGGTCGAACGCGGTGAGGGACAGGAGGACGACCTACCGGACAGCGACCTGCCAGGCGCCGCCCGCGACACCACCACCCCTCTGTGGCTCCCACCTTGCGAACATGCGGACGTGCCTGAACAACCCGTAGATATCTGTCAGGCACGGTGCGCCGAGAGACGCATGCCTCACATGCCTGTCGCCCGCTCGACACCCGAGATAACGCACCTGGTCGCCGTCGACCTCCCCGGCCTGCCCCGACCGCTACGCCTACCCGTGCCGGTGACCGCGCGCGGCGAGCCGTAGAGGGGAAGCCGGGGCCGGTGGCGGCTCGAACTCACCTGGCACCCGCCGCAGTTCGGCCCGGAACGGCCTGGGCACGACCCGTCGTGCGTGTACTGCGCCCACGGCCCAGAGTGCGGGTCCTGCCCGAGGCCGCCCTACGAAGCGGACCCCCCACGATATGCATGCCCTGCGGCCAGGACGCCACCGCCGCAGAACAACGCGCCCGATGGTGTGTGGAGGAGTACTTCACATCGCTGTGCTGAACAGCCGTGACCCAGCTGGACAGGCGCTGAACGTCCCGGTACTCAACCGGGCGACTTTCTGACGCCGCCGGGCGAGCACCCGGGCACTGCGTACGGCCCGGCGGCCCTCCTTGGAAAATGCGGGTCCCTGTGTCATCTCGGTCGGGCCACTTCCCATTCGTGACCACAGAGGCGTAGTTGATCATCTCTGATGCGGATGCGTTCAACCTTGTCCCACCGGACGGCGTCAAGGCCGACATCATCCGCAAACTCCGCAAGTCGCCATCCAGGAGCTGCTCGCCGCGCGATGCGCCGTCGCGCCGGCGGACCGTACGACTCGGGAGCCCGGCGAGGCGGGTGTACGGCTGCGCTGCTTCCGGGACCTACGCCAGGAGCCCGGCTCGTAGCCCTGCGGACGGCCACGCCCTCGCTGACCAGCCGGGGTCGGCGCCATGATCCGCTTGGGGCGGTCAGCGCGACTATTCAGTCGTGAGCCCGACACCGCCTCCTCGCCGCCCACGACGGCCGGGCGGACGGCGAGGAGTCTGGTCACTTCTTCCTGGCCTTGTTGCAGACCCCGATGGTCCACATGACAAGCGACGCCCCTCCAAGGGCTGCCACGATGAGCGGTGGGGCTTTGTTCGACCCCTCTGCCGTGAGGCCTTGCAGCAGCGCGAGCACGGTGACGACCGCGACCACGGACAGAAAGATGCTCATCTTGACTTTGTTGCTCATGGTGCATCGTGCCCTTCCGCCACGGGTCAGCCGTAACTGATGGAGGTCGGCGTTGTTGTAAACGAGGAAGCCTCCGACGCTACGCCCCAGTCGGCGCTGGATGCTGCCGGGTAGGGCACGGCGGCACGGCGGCACAGCGCCCGGCCCCGGCAGAAGCGGACACGGCTACGCGGAAGGAGCCCCTCCCACCCGGCGGGCGTGCCGTCCGCACGTCGCGCGACCACCCGCGTTGCCGGGACCTTCCCGGACACGGCCGGGTGCGCGCAGCCCGTGCCCGGCGTAACCACGGACGGGGGCGGGCTGCCTGCGCGATACCTGTGCAGGGATGCGGGCTGGGCAGGTGTGGATCGGCTGCCCGCTGGCCCGGCCAGCGCGCTCCCCACCCGGGCCTACCGGGCTACTTGGAGAAGTACAGGTACTTCCAGACCCCGTAGGTTGTCGAGTTGACGTTGTCGCCGGACGAATCCTTGACGTAGACGGACCGCATCCGCGCCCGGACACCGGACTCGCCGGGCGCCTCCAGGGCGACGGCCGATTTTCCGTTCGTGCCGAGCGCGAAGTACTCCGAACCGCCGGATCGCCAGGCGCCGTTGTAGTAGACCTGCAGGTCGAAGCGCTGTTTGCGGCCCGAATAGTAGGTCATGGTCGTCGTGAGCAGCGGGTCGGTGTTCTTGTGGAACCAGGAGTACGACGTGGAGCCGATCTTGGCCGTCTTGTAGTGCTTGGAGACGGCGGTGGCGACCTTCACACGGGCGTAGGCGGTGGAGGTGACCGTCTTTGGCTTGTAGTGGGCGTCGCCCTTGAAGACCGCGGAGACGACGGTGTTCCGGGTCATGTCGACCGTTGCGGAGATGTTGCCGCTGGAGTTGGTCTTCGCCGTCTTGAGCAGCTTGTTGGGCTTGTCGGCGCCGTAGGGGTTGGCCCAGATTTCGACGGTACGGTTCTTGTACGTGGTGCCGAGGTGCGCGGTGAAGGAGACGTCGGTGCCGTAGTTGTAACGGTTGCCGTGCTTGTTCAGGGTCAGTGTGGTGGCCGCGCGGGAGACGGTGACCCCGTCGGTGGCGCTGGCCGGGGTGTGGTCGGTGTCGCCCGCGTAGGCGACCTTGTAGGTGACCGTGCCTCCGGCCGGCGGGGTGTCGGTGAAGGAGTAGGTGCCGTCCGGCTTCACCGTCACGGGCGGCAGCGCCTTGCCGCCGGGGCTCTCCATGTCGGTACGGGTGACCTGCAGTTCGGCGCCGGCGGGAAGAGGGAGCGTGGCGGAGGCCTTGCCGGTGACGGTGAGCTTCTTGGCGCGGGTGGCGGTCGCGGGCGCGTTGACCGTCAGCGTCGGAACGCTCTTGGCCGGGTCGGTGAGCGTTTTGAGGACGTAGCCGCCGGGTGCGGAGACGAGAGCGAAGAGCCGGGAGGAGTCCGGGGCCCAGGCGAGGGCGTCCGTGTCGGCGGCGTAGGTGCGGACCGGTGTTTTAGCACCCGGTCGGTAGACCGCCACGTTCGTGCCGCTCACCTGGGCGACCAGACCGTTGGGGGCGATGTCCGCGCGCTGCCCCGCCGGGTAAGCCCCGGCGGCAGTGAACTTTCCGTCCGCGTAGGTGTGCCGCTCAGTGCCGTCGACCAGCACCTCCCCCGCGCCGGGCACGAGGTCGATGTCGTTGACGTAGTTCAGTGAGTAGCCGCCGTCGTGCCAGGCCGTCAGCTGCGGTGCGGAGCCGGAGACATCGACGATGGCCATCATGTCCGTGGCCGTGTCGTCGAAGTCGGTCGCACCGAGGGCCAGGAGGCCGGGCGCGGACGGGTCGCTGTCGATACGTGCGCCGCCGCTGATCGCGGGACTGGGGTGCGGGAGCTGTCTGAGTGCCACCGTCTCGCTTCCGTCGGCGGGGGTCGCCGCCGGGTCGATCGAGCCCAGGTTGCTGTAGCCGTCAGACGGGTCCTCGTAGGTGAACCAGACCTTCTGGCCGGTGAACTCCAGGTACAGCGGGCCGATGCTGGCTGCCACGGGGTAGCGGGCCTTGATGTCCAGGGTGGCCGCGTCCAGGGCCACGATCTCGTGGCTGCCGCGCGCTGCCGCGTACAGCGTGGCGCCGTCGTCGGACAGCGCCAGGTCGAAGACCCCGTGGATGCCGCGCACCGAGTCGACGCGGTTGCCGTTGTAGTCGGCGGCGATGACGGAACCGGTCGCATCGTCGCCGATGAAGACCCGCTTCAACGCGCTGTGCACGACGATGCCGGCCGGCGAGCCGATGGTGGCAGCCGCGGCGGGCCCTGCCGTAACGACGCTCAAGGCCACCGAGCTGAAGACGACCGCGAGCGCCGTCGCGGTCGAGATGCTGCGCCTACGCACAGTGCTGAAACCCCCACAAGGAAACCCGGTACCGCACCGGGGAATCGAGGGCGCCGCGCTACACCCGGACGTGACCGCAGCAGTGTTCACGGTGACCTGCGGGGCGCGACTGCCAGAAGCAGCGTATGACATGCCAGCGACAGAACGGGAGAGGGTTTTCCGCCCGTGTCCGGCTTCGGCGCGCCGATGAAGGGTGCCCGCGACGCTGCCTAAGAGGGCGTTTGAAGTGGGCATATTGCCCTTGATGCCCTAGTAAGTTCCTCGCCAGGCGGGGGTGGTCTCGTCCGTTATGCGCCTGGCGAGGTTGTCGACCGAGGCGATGTGGATCATGGCTTCGGAGCTGGCGGTGAGGGTCTCGTAGTCGCGGGCGAGACGACTGCGCATCATGATCCAACCGATACTCCGCTCGACCACCCAGCGCCTTTTCACAACGTGAAACCCACGGGCGTCCGGGTTTCTGTTGACGGCCTCGGCGTCGATTCCGAGGCGGGCGCCGTGCTCGACGGCGGCGTTCTTGAAGCCGGTGTCGACCCAGCTCTTGGAGATGGTCGGGTACTTCTCCTTCGCCTGGTCGAGGAGGCGTATTCCCAGGGCGTTCTCCGACAGGCCGGCGGCGGTGACGGTCACAGCGAGGATGAGACCGATCGTGTCGGTGAGGATGCCGCGCTTCTTGCCGAAGATCTTCTTGGCCACATCGGTTCCCTGGCTGGTCAGGGGCACATTGTTGGAGGTCTTCACGCTCTGGGTGTCGATCACGGAGGCGGTCGGCTCGGGCTTGCGTCCCTCCTTCACGCGAGCCAGTCCCGTCAGGTCGTAATTGAGCTGGGCGAAGATCCCTTCGTCGCGCCAGACCGCGTAGTAGGCATAGACGGTGCCGTGACTCGGGAAGTCATGCGGGAGGTATCGCCAGGGGATTCCCGTGCGGTTGACGTAGAGGATTGCGTTGAAGACGTCGCGTAGTTCGACTTTGGCCGGCTTTCCGGTCGGCCGGCGGTCGAGGCGGGCCTTTCTCCAGGCCGTCAACGTCGGCTCGATCAAGGCCCATCGTGCGTCGGACAGGTCACTGGGGTACGGCTTGCGCTCACTCACGGCACACCGTGATCATGCACACGCCGGAGGGATGGATTCCGCCGGCCATCAGGCGATTCCGCGGCGTCTTCAAACCAGACGGACTTCCGGGTACGCGAAAAGGGCCTGACCTGTATAAACGCCCTCTTAGAGGGCATCTGATCTAGGTAGTTGGTGTTCTGGGATGCTTTTGTGACTGGCTACGTCGGCGGTCGTTGCACGGTGCGTGAGTTCTCGCCGTCCGTATCGCAGTGATGTGTCCGATGCCCGCTGGGCTTTGATCGAGCCGGTCTTCGCCGCCTGGCGGGCGTGACGGACCGGTCCCGGCACGGCGGCCCGGGTGCACGACTTGCAAGAGATCGTCCACGACAGCGACCCACAGGCTGACCGCGCTTCGGGGGCGTCGCCGTCAGTGATCGCGCAGATGCCGACTCCGGGCGGGCCGGGGTGCACGGCCCGCCCGGACTCACCGCCGGTCGGCGGTGGCCCTGCCCGTCAGACGACCATCCACTGCTGGTTCGCGCCGGCGGTGCACGTTGACTGGTCCAGGGCCGCGCCGTTGGCGGTAGACGCCCCGGCGACCGCCAGGCACTTGCCGCTGCGCACGTTGGCGAAGGTGACGTAGCCGCCGATCACCGGCGTCCTCGTCCACAGCTGATGCGAGGCCCCGGTGCACGTGGACTGGACGGCCACCGCACCGTCGACGGTGGAGGCGCCGGAGATCTGCAGGCATTTGCCGCTGTTGACGTTACGCAGTTCGTAGTTGGAACCCACGGCGTTGGGCACCCACTGCTGGTTGGCCCCGGAGTTGCAGTTGCCGGAGTTCACCGCCGCCCCGTCCGCCGTGCTCAGAGACCAGACGTCCGCGCACTTGGCGCTGTTGCGGTTCAGCAGGTGGTTGTTGGCGGCCCCCAGCGGACTGGCGATGACGGGCCAGCCGCCCGCGAAGGTCACCTGGCGGATGTCGAGTGTCTCCCGGCCGGAGTCGTTGCCGTCGTAGTAGTGGTAGGCGAGGAACTTGGACGCGCCGTCGTCGTAGGCGTCGGCGCCGCCGGCGGCCACCCTGGGATAGGCACCGGTCAGGACGGTCGTGCCGCCGCCGGAGGCCATGTCGGTGCCGTTCTGGTCCCGGTACGGTCCGGTGATGCTGGTGGACCGGCCGACCACGGTGTAGTAGGTGCTGTTGGTCCCGCTGCAGCACAGGCCCTTGGAGCCGAAGAGGTAGTAGTAGCCGCCGTTGAGGATGATCGTCGGGTTCTCGATGTCGACGGCGATGCGCCAGAGGTTGTGGTCGGTGGTGGACAGCTTGCCGGTGGACTGGTCCAAGACGTGCATGTAGGTGCCGGAGCCGGTCCAGGAACCCCAGGAGATGTAGAGCCGGCCGTCCGGTCCCCAGTCGACGTTGGGGTCGATCGGGTAGTTGACGTCGGTGACCATGCCCTGGTCGGTCCAGGGGCCCTCGATGTTGGTGGCGGTGGCGAGGCCCATCACGGCGTAGTTGGTGCCCCAGCGGGAACCGGCGTAGTACAGGTGGTACTTGCCGTTGAAGTACTTGATGTCCGGTGCCCAGATGTTGGGCGGGGTCGAGCCCAGCGTGCTGGTGATCCAGGACGGGGTCGACTCCCAGACGTTCCCCACCTTGGTCCATCCGGATGCCGCTGTGCCGGCGCACGTCCTGCGGATGGTGATGGATCCACTGGGGTTGAGCGAGTCGTTCTCGAATCCGGTGGAGAAGCCGTAGTGGCAGCTGCCCACCTTGATGACGCTCGGGTCGTGCATGCGCAGATCACCGCTGAGTGCCTGTGCGGGGGCAGCGGTGATCAAGCCGAGAACGGTCAGGAGGGCGACCACGATCGTGGCGAGGACGGAATGCTGACGATGTCTGCGTGTCCCGGGGCGGGACTCATCGGCGGCGTGATGGCTGCTCATGCGAGACTCCTTTGTTTCGCTGGGGTGTTGGCGCGAACCGGCAGGACGCGTACTCGAAGGACGGTCAGTGTGAGTCGGGGCCGGGATACGGTCGTCGGGTGGTGGTGGTCCCGGTCGGCAGGGTGCTGACGCCTCCGTCGGGCCACTCGATCCGTCCGGTGGCCCCCGTCGGCACGGTCGTTTCGACGGTGAGATCCGTTTCCCGCAGCTCCCATCGGATCGCCACGCGGCCGTACGGCGACTCGTGGGCGGCGCTCGCCCAGGTGATGCCGCCGCCCGGTCGTGGGCGGAAGACGATGTCGCGGTAGCCCGGCGTACTCGCGTCGATCCCGGCGACCGTGCTGTGCAGCCACTGTGCGACGGCGCCGAGGGCGTAGTGGTTGAACGAGGTCATCTCGCCGGGATTGACGGTGCCGTCGGGCAGCATGCTGTCCCAGCGCTCCCAGATGGTGGTGGCGTCGTGCTTGAGCGCGTACAGCCACGAGGGGCACTCCTGCTGGAGGAGCAGCGCGTAGGCGGTGTCGTCATGGTGCGTGGTGCTCAGCGCGGGTGCCACCAGCGGAGTACCGATGAATCCGGTCTGGATGGTATGGCCGCCCCCCTCGACCAGTTCGGCCAGGCGCCGTCCGGCGACGGCCCGGGCTGCCTCGTCGGGGAGAAGGTCGAACTGGAGGGCGACGGCGTAGGCGGTCTGGGTGTCGCTGGTCATCAGGCCGCCGGGCAACACGTACGCGTCGGCGAACGCCTGCCGGACTCGTCGCGCGAGTTCTCCGTAGCGGTCCCGGTCGTCCGCACGTCCCAGGACGTCGGCGGTCCATGCCACATGCCGCAGCGACCACGCGTAGTACGCCGTGGCGATGAGATGCCGGTCGGTACGGCCGGCTCCGGGGTCGTCCGGCGGTGCGAACGGGTCGAGCCAGTCGCCGAGTTGGTAGCCGCGATTCCACAGGCCCGACTCGTCGGCGAGTTCGGTGATGAGGTCGACCCATCGCCGTGCGCTCTCGTACTGGGCGGCGAGCAGAGCGGTGTCGCCCGAGGCCCGGTAGAGCTCCCACGGAGTGAGTGCCACGACGTCGCCCCAGCCGGCGCCCGGTCGGGCGGGGGTCCACTGCTCGCCTCCCGGGATCGAGGGGACGTACCAGGGGACGGTCCCGTCGTCGTGCTGTTCGACGGCGACGTCGCGCAGCCAGGAGGCGAGCATGCCGTGGCAGTCGTACAGGAAGGCGGCGGTGGGGGCGAAGACCTGGATGTCGCCGGTCCAGCCGAGCCGCTCGTCACGCTGCGGGCAGTCGGTGGGAAGGTCGACGAAGTTGCCGCGCAGGCTCCACACCACGTTCTCGTGCAGGCGGTTGACCTGCTCGTCGGAGCACTCGAACCAGCCGGTGCGGGCCATGTCGGTGTGGTGGACGCGGGCGACGATGTCGCGGCCCGGGTCGCCGCCGCACCAACCGGTGATCTCGGCGTACCGGAACCCGTGGATGGTGAAGCGCGGCTCCCAGGTCTCAGGTGCGCCGCCCCGCAGGGTGTACCGGTCGGTGGACACGGCATCGCGCAGGGGGCGCACGCACAGCTCTCCGTCCTGGAGCACCTCGGCGTGGCGGATGACGACCGTGTGCCCGGCGGGACCGGACACGGTGATGCGGACCCTGCCGACGAGGTTCTGCCCGAAGTCCACCAGGAGCCGGTCGGCGTCGAGCGCGGTCACCAGGACAGGGGTGATCTCCTGCGTGCAGCGCACCGGCGGGCCGGTGGGGGCGACCAGGGTCGCCGGGTCCCGGTCGACGAGGTCCACCGGCGACCAGTCGCCGTCGTCGAACCCTGGACTCGACCAGCCGGGCTGTTCCTCGCGCGCGTCGTAGGTCTCGCCGTCGAGCAGTCCCGAGGCAAGGATGGGGCCCTGGCCGGTGCGCCATGAGGTGTCGGTGCCGACGACGGTGACGGTTCCGTCGCGGTGGACGATCTCCAGTTGGGCGATGAGCGCGACCCGGTCGCCATAGAGGTCGGTGTTCCCACCGCCGAAGCCCAGCCGCCCTCGGTACCAGCCGTCGGCCAGCCACGCGCCGAGGGCGTTGGCACCGGCGCGCAGGTGGTCGGTGACGTCGTGGGTCTGATAGCGCAGCCGGTGGTGGTAGCTGGTCCAGCCGGGCGCGAGGGCGTGGTCGCCGACCCGTCTGCCGTTGATCTCGATCTCGTACAGGCCGTGGGCGGTGACGTACAGCCGTGCGCGTTCGACGTCCGCGGCGACGGTGAATTCCTTGCGCAGCAGGGGCGGTCGCCGCTCGGCGTCCGGCCTCTCCGAATGGTGCGGCTCGTGCGGCGAGATCGCGCGGGCCGTCCAGTCCGTCGGTGTCAGCAGGCCCGTCTCGATGCGCAGGGGTGGGCTCCAGCCGCCGGCCGCCTGGTCGGTTCCGCGGACCCGCACCCGGACCTCGCAGGCTTCCCGGGACGTCAGTGGCCGCAGGGGCCAGGGGACGAGCACGGAGTCCCGAGAGGTCACCCAGCCCGTGCGGTGCGTCCCGTCGGCGCGGGTGGCCTCGATCTCATACGCGTGCTGCGTCCAGCCGGCGGGTGCTGTGGTCTTCCAGGAGATCCGGGGCGACGACTCGCCGATGCCGAACGGCTCCCGGTGATGTTCCGCGGTCGGGAGGGCCACCGCGGGTATCCGTTCGGCGCTCATCCCTTCACCGCGCCGGCGGTCAGGCCCTTGATGATGCGCTGGTTGATCAGCAGGTAGAGCACCAGGGCGCCGACGACGTTGATGCTGATCGCGGCGAACAGCGGTCCGTAGGCCGTCTCTCCGTACTGACCGGTGAAGTTGAGCAGTCCGACCTGGACGGTGCGCAGGCTGTCGTCGGTGGTGAACGTGAGCGAGACGAGCAGGTCGTTCCAGATGAAGAAGAACTGCACCAGCGCGACCGTGAAGACGGCGTTGCGGACGACGGGGAATCCGATCCGCCAGAACGCGGTGAGCATGCCCGCCCCGTCGAGGGTGGCGGCCTCGAAGATCTCGCGCGGGACGGCCCGGAAGTAGGTGGCCATCATGAAGACGGTGAGCGGGAGGCCGACGGCGGTGTAGGTGATGATCAGCGGCCACATCGTGCCGGACAGACCACTTTGGAAGAACACCCGGAACAGGGGCAACAGGATCATCTGGCTGGGCACCATGATGCCCAGCAGGAAGACCAGGAGCACCTGGTGGCGTCCGCGCCAGATCATGACCTCCAGGGCGAAGCCCGCGGCCGTGCCGAGGACGATGATGAGCGCGAGCGAGGGCACGGTGGCCAGGAGGCTGTTGCTGATGTGGAGGCCGACGTTCCCGCTCGTCCAGGCGTCGGCGTAGTTGTGCAGGTCCCACGTCCCCGGCAGCGACCAGGCGGGGTCGTTCACGAACTCGGACTGGGTCTTGAAGGAACTGAGCACAAGCCACAGCAGCGGCGTCACCTCGACGACCACCAGCAGCGTGACGAGGAGGTTCCGCGTCAGGCGCCGGGTATGCGCCCGCCCTCGGCCCGTGGTCGGCCGCGGGCTGGGCAGGAGTTCCCGCGGCGGTGCCGTCAGGGTGTCGGTCATGGAGGTTCAGCCCTTGGTCAGGTCGCGGCGCGAGAAGCGGAAGATGATGAGGGTGACGCCGAGGCAGACGACGGTGAGCAGCGAGGCGATGGTGCTGCCGTAGCCGTAGTCGCCGTAGGAGAACGCGGTGCGGAACATGTAGAGGGTCAGGGGCGTCGTGTCGCTGCCCGGCCCGCCGTTGGTCAGGGCGAGGACCGAGTCGAACACCTTGAGGGTGCCGTTGATGCTGAACACGACCGACGACAGCAGCACGGGCGCGGACAGCGGCAGGACGATGTGCCGGATCAGCCGCCATCCGGTGGCGCCGTCCATTCGCGCCGACTCGAGCGTCTCGTCGGGGATGTCGAGGAGCCCGGCGAAGATGAGGACGCCGTAGAAGCCCATGGAGCGCCACACGTCCATGACGACCAGGACGATGAAGGAGCCGCCCGCGCCGGCGAACCAGTCGCCGTGGTGGATGCCGAGCCCTTCGAGGGCGACGTTGGCCAGGCCGTTCTGCGGCGCGACGGCGAAGAGCTTCTGGAACATCAGGGCCACGGCGACCGTCGGAAGGATCACCGGGAAGAACACCAGGGTACGGACGACCGCGGACGACTTGCGCAGGACGAACACGTAGAGCAGTGCGAGCAGGTACCCGCAGAGGACCTGCCCGGCGCTGACCGCGATCGCGTACTTGAAGGTGAACCACAGCGCCGAGTGCGCCTGCGGGTCGTGCCAGAGCTTGTCGAAGTTTCCGAGCCCCCCGAAGGTGAAGCCCTCGATGACGTTGCCCTTGAAGAAGGTGTAGCCGAGGGACCAGCCCATCGGTACCAGCATGACCAGGGTGTACACCAGCAGCGCCGGGCCCAGCAGGACGGCGATGGCACGGCGGTCTCCCAGAACGGAACGCATGTCGGCTCTCTCACGAAGGGGGGTTGCTGCGGATCACGGTGGTGTGGGAGGGGTCAGCCGTTGTCGAGATCCGCCTGGATCTTCTGCATGAAGTCCTTGGCCGAGAGGGATCCGTTGACGAGCGGCGCGGCGTTCGTCTGGCTGGTCTCTGTCGCCTTCGTATTGAAGAGCGCCTCGAACCACAGGGTGCTGGTCTTGGTCCTGGTGATGGTGTCCTGGACGGTCTGGGTGAGCGGAGGCAGTGTGCCGGTGTCGCCGCCCGGCTTGAACCCGGAGACGGTGCCCTGGTCCTTGAGCGAGGCGGCACCGTAGTTCTTGCTGATGCAGGAGAGCCAGTCGCCGACCTTGGCGTCGTAGGACTTCGCGGAGACGGCGACCGGGAGGCCGACGTTGGCCGGGATCTGGTCCGCGCTGCCCTTGCCGCCCGCGACGGCCGGGAACGGCATGAAGCCGACGTTGTCCGCACCGATCTTGTTCTTGGCCGGGTCGTTGAAGTCGCCGAGCGCCCAGCTGCCCATGTAGTACATCGCGGCCTTGCCGGTCAGGAACTGCTGCGCTGCCGTGTCGTAGTCGATCGATCCGACGCCCTTGCCGAAGTAGCCCGCCTTGCCCAGGTCGGCGATGGCCTGGGCGGCCTTCACGTAGGCGGGGTCCGTCAGCTTGGCCTTGCCGTCGGCCACCGCCTGCAGGGCGTCCGGGCCGAGTGCGCGGTAGATGTAGCCGCTGACCAGACGGGTGAGGGGCCAGCCGTCCTTCCCGTCCGCGGAGAACGGGGTGACACCGGCGCCCTTGAGCTTCGCCGCCGCCGCGACCAACTGGTCGTACGTCGTCGGGACGGTGATGTCGTGGTCGGCGAAGAGCTTCTTGTTGTACCAGATGCCCTCGATGTTGAACTGGTAGGGCATCACGTTGAACTTGCCGTACAGGTTCTCGACGGTCTGGACGGCAGCCGGCTGTATGTCGTTCCAGACGCCGAGGTCCTTGAGCGTCTTCTCCAGGTCGAGGATCTGCCCGGCCTCGTCCAGGGTCTTGGTGAGCTGTGGTGTGCCTCCCGCCGCGAACTGCACCGGCAGGGCGTTCTGGCCGGCGAGAAGCTGCACCTTCTGGTCGACGTTGCCGATCGGCAGCGTCTGGATCTTCAGCGGCAGAGCCTTGTTCTGCGATGCGCACGAGCCCTTGCCCAGGGCCGTGAGCTGCTGCTGCACGATGTGGTTGTCGTCGTTGATGGTGAGGGTGAACGCCTTGACGTCGCCGCCCGAGGCGCTTCCGCCGCAGGCGCTGAGCAGCAGGCTCGCGGTGGTAGCGGTCGCCAGGAGGGCGATACGGCGGGTTCTGAGGGTCTGGTGCACAGGTGCTCCTCGGCGCGCAGTGCGTTGAAACGCTTCAATGGAGGGATGCCGGGAACCTATGACCCGTTTCTGCGTGTGTCAAGGATCTGTCCTGGATGTTTCCGAACCGCATCGGCGGGACGCCGGGACGGGCGGCCGACGGGGCTGCCACGCGCGCGAGGTGACGAACTGCCGGTCAGCGCGGCAGGCTGATGCGGACGGACAGAGGTGCGGACGGGCGCGCAGGTCAGGCGGAGTCCGCTGCGCTTCGACAGCGCTCAAGCGCTCTGGAGGGCGCGGGGAACTGCCCGGCCGGTCACGATGGTGGCGCGGAGGGCCGACAGCGCATCCCGGCACTACCAGCGGAGCGCTTGGCGCGGCCTGTCAGCGCGGCGCGGACGATCAGCTCGGTGCGCCGGCGCGGACGTCAGCTCGGTGCGCTGGCGCGGACGATCAGCTCGGGCTCCAGCACGACGGTGGCATGACGGTGCCGGCTGCCCGAAGCCACCTCGTCCATCAGCAGCCGGATCGCTTCCTGCCCCATCGTCCGGCCCGGCATGTCCACCGCGGTCAGCGGTACAGCCGCGGCGCCGGCCGTGCGGTTGTTCTCGCAGCCGACGACCGCGATGCGGTCGGGCACGCGGATCCCCGCCACGGTGTGCAGCTCATGGATGATGGCGTTGGCCAACTCATCGGTGACGGCGATCAGGCCGTCCGGCAACTCTCCGGGGGCTCGCCGCGCGAGATCCTGCCCGACCACATGTCCGTGGGACGCGGTCAGGCCGACGCTGTCGATCTCCTCCAGGCTGACGCCCGGTCCCGCCTCCTCGACCGCCGCACGCACTCCCCTGCGCCTGTCGCGCACGGGCTGGTAGTCGTCGTGCGCCACCACATAGGCCAGTCGCGTGCGCCCGGTGTCGATGAGATGGCGGGCTGCCAGATATCCGACGTGCTCGTTGTTGACCAGCACCGAACAACAGGTGCCCGGCTTCGGAGCGTAGTTGAGGAGCACGACCTGGCGCCCGTGCGAACGGATGCGGGCGATGCCGGCCGAGGAGTCCTCCATCGGAGCCAGCAGCACGCCGGTGACCCGGGACTCGTCGAAGAGGTCCAGGTAGTCGTCCTGAAGCGTCATGTCGCACGCCGTGTTCGCCAGCAGCAGGTTCTGGCCGGCCGCGCGGGCGGCGTCCTGCGCACCGTGGGCCATGTCGATGAACAGGGAGTTCTCGATGTCGGCGAGCACCATGCCGACGCTGTTGGTCGATCCCGACACCAGCGACCGGGCAGCATCATTGCGCACGAAACCCAGTCGGCCGATGGCTTCGCGGACGCGTTGCGCCGTCGCCGGGCTCACCTTCGACGGATGGTTGAGGACGTTGGAGACGGTGCCGACCGAGACGCCCGCGGCGTCGGCGACGTCCTGCATGCTCGGACCGGCATGCCCCTGTGCTCGCGGACGGGCGGTTGTCACAGCGCTCCTCGACCTCCGGATTCAATCAACCCCGGACCGCACGGCACTCACAGTGACCAGGCTGTCGCGGACAAGCCGCAGAATACATGACGCGCGTTGAAGCGTTCCAAGTCCTTACGTCCAGCCAGGCTCCCAGGGCGGCCGCGCTCGTCGACAACAGCAGGTCACAGCACTGCTCCGAGCTGATCTCCGCTACGACCCCGGCGAGCGCCCGCCGACCAGGGTGAACCAACCGGCGCAGGCGGAACCGCAGCGGAAGCAGGTCTGATCAGGGAAACCGCTGTACGGTAATGTGACGGCCCGCAGAGAGCGTGTGCGTCTTCGCCGTCGACTTCATTGAAGCGCATCAATCAGTGGGCCACCGCACGCGGCGGCCACGCAGGCGCCGCACCACTCCGCGGCCTCCGCCGGGAAGGCCATAACAACAGCCCGGCGTCTGCCGGCCGACTGGTTGGCCGGGCTGCCGGAGCGCCGGAGCGCCGGAGCGCCGGAGCGCCGGAGCCAGGACATCGCGATCGCCCCCTCCGCACGCTTCCGAAGTGCCCTGTTCGGTCTGGTCCTGGAGGAGGCCGACGACCCCGAGGGGGTGTGGGCGGAATTCTGCCCGGGCGCCGTGGGTTTCCGGGCTCCCCGGGACGGCCCGGGCAGGTGCGGCCCACTCTGGTACCCCACTGCGCGAACTCATGGACGTACGCGACGCGGGCTCGCTCACACGGAGGCGATCCGTCGCGGCGGATTCCCGTACGCCCCAGGGACCACCACGGTCAGACCACAAGCCGTTGCACGTCCGTCAGGCCGCGCTCCCCGGTGCGGTGTTCCGCCGGCAGGATGTAGGTGCGCAGACCGCAGGCGGCCGCGCCGCCGTCGCGGACCGGGTTGTCGCCGACCATGAGGGTGGCGCGGGGGTCCGCGCCGAGGTCGGCGCAGGCTTTGAGGAACAGCTGCGGGTCGGGCTTTTCGCGGCCCTGTTCGTAGGAGATGACGCAGGTGTCGATCAACGCGTCCAGCCCGTGGTGGGCGAGGTGGATGCGCAGGTCCCAGGCGAAGTCGCTGACGATGCCGACGCGCAGTCCGCGCCGGCGCAGGGCACGCAGGACCGGTTCGGTGTCGGGATAGGGAACCCAGGCGTCCGGAGCGGTGAGTTCCCGGTAGGCCATCTCCTCCGCGCCACGCAGAAAGTCCACCTGCCCCCACCATCCCCACATGGCGCGGCGGTGCTGTGCGGAAGAGAGATCACGGCCTTCCTGGAGGGCTACGACGGAGGGCAGCCGGAAGGCGGCGCGCAACTGGTCGGAGATCCCGGCCACTGCGCCGGGCTCGTCCAGCACGGCCGGGCGGCCGGCCGCGGAGCCGACCCGGCGCAGCCACGTGTCCAGGTCGATCATCTGGAAGATGGTGTTGCTGAAGTCGAACAGGACGGCCTGGACCGGGGGCACCGGCGCGGCCATCTCGGCGTCGCTGGGGCGGTAGGCGCTCGGTGTTTCGAACAGGGTGTGGATCACAGGGAAGGCTCTTCGGGTTCGACCGTCTCGACGGGGACTTCGAGGTCGCGTATGGCCGCGAGTTCCGTGCCGGGGGTGCCGGTGTCGGTGATGACGGTGTGGTAGTCGGCCACGGTGCCGTACGCGTACGTGGCGGTCTTGCCGAACTTCGAGTGGTCCACCAGGAGCAGCGCCTGTTCGGCGGAGGCGAGCATGGCCAGCTTCACCTCGACGTAGTCGTTCAGGGGGTGGAAGAGGCGTCCTTCCAGGACGGCGGTGGCGGACATCAGGGCGAGGTCTGCCCGGATCTGGGACAGGGCGCGGGTGACGGTGGGGCCGGTGCAGGAGTTGAAGTCGCCGCGGTAGCGGCCGCCCAGCAGGGTGACGTTCACCGCGGGGGCGGCGGACCCGAGGCGCTGCGCGAGGCCGACCGAGTTGGTGACGACGTGCAGCTGATCCACCTCGGCCAGCGCCGGGACCAGGGGGAACAAGGTGGTCGAGTCCTCCATGAGCACCGTGCTGCCCGGTCTGATCCGGCCGGCGACGGCCGCGCACAGCGCGTTCTTGGCCGCGAGGGCGCTGTTCTCACGGAAGCGGGTGGCCGTCTCCATGGTGAGGGCGGGGAACGCCACAGCCCGCCCGCGCTCCTTGCGCAGCAGATGCCGCCCGGTGAGGTCGTCCAGGTCCCGGTGCATCGTCATCAGGCTGACGTCGAAGTGCCGGGCCAGGTCGTCGATGCGGGTCTCGCCATGATCGGCGACGTACCGCAGCACGGCCTGGCGCCGCTCCTCGACGGCCGCCTGGGACAGTCGCGTACGGCCGGTCACGGCGCCCCTCCTTCCCGCTCGCTCCGGTCTCGCAGTTTCCCACACGGGCCGGTGCGGGTCGGGGCCCGTCCGGCTCGCGGGACTCGGGCCGCTCGTGCGGCGGCGGCGTACGACCTGCGTGTCCGTGTCCATCTCCGCGTCTCTGCTCGCGTGGCCGTGGGCTACGGTCCGTCCACCGTGACCAGCACCTTGACCTGCTCGGGGTCGACTGATGCGGCGAACGCCTTGGCGGCGTCCTCCAGCGGGTAGGTGGCGGTGACGATCTCGGCGGTGTCGATGGCGCCGGAAGTGATCAGGGACATCGCGGTGCGGTAGTCGTCGCCGGTGTACATCAGGGTGCCCTCGACGCGGATCTCCCGGTCCTGGATCAGGTCGAGGCGGACCGGGGTGGTGCCGGCGGCGCCGACGCCGACGACGATGATCGTGCCGCCTTTGGTGACCAGGTCGGTGGCCTGGGCGATGGACTGTTCGCGCGCCACGCAGTCGAAGACCACGTCGGCCGGTCCGCCGAGCGCCGCGTGGGCCTGGTCGGCGAGGTCGGCGGCGTCGGCGGGCAGGGCCGTGTCGGCTCCGAGACGCAGGGCGCGGTCCCGCTTGCCCGGCAACAGGTCGGTGACCGCGATCTTCGCGGCGCCCGCGTGCCGGGCGGCAGCGAGGACGAGCAGACCGATCGGCCCGGCGCCGAGCACGACGACCGCGCGTCCGGTGAGGTCACCGGCCTTCGCCACGGCGTGCACCGGGGTGGCCAGGGGCTCGACCAGGGCGGCCTCGATGTCCGTCATACCGTCGGGGACGCGGTGGACACGGTCGGCCGGGATGGTGAACAGATCGGCCATGGCGCCGGGCGTCTGGCAGCCGAAGACCTTCAGCTCCTGGCAGATGTTGTAGCGGCCGGAGCGGCACTGGGGGCACCGGCCGCAGTACAGGTTGGGCTCGATGATCACCCGGTCTCCGGGGACGAAGTCCTCGGCTCCCTTTCCTGCCGCGGCGACGATGCCCACCGCCTCGTGTCCGGGACGGTAGGGCAGGTCGACGAAGGGGTGGTGGCCGGCCGCGGCATGGGTGTCGGAGCCGCATACGCCGACGACCGTGGTGCGTATGAGGAGTTCGTCGACCCCGGGGACGGGGACCGGCACTTCCTCGAGGGTGATGTCGTCGAGGGATCGGACGAGAACGCGGCGGATCTGCTCGGTCATGGGGGGTTTCCGTTCGGTTCGGGCGTTCACGCGGTGGCGAGGCCGGGCTGGATCTGGATCTTGCGGCCGATGCCCGCCTGGAAGCGGGTGACCGCGTCCGGGAACGCCGCCAGCGGGAGGCGGTCACTGATGAAGACGCGCGGGTCGATGACACCGGTGGCGAAGAGGTCCACCGCGCGTTCGAAGCTGTGCAGGACCGCCATGGAGCCGGTGATCGTGATCTCCTGGTTGTAGATCTTGTACGGCTCGATGGTGGCCCGGGTGACATGGTCGGCGACCCCGAACTGCAGGTACGTGCCGCCTTTGCCCACCCGGCCGAGGGCGTCCTGAATGGCTTTCGCGTTGCCGGTGGCGTCGATGACCAGATCCCATCCGTAGGGCGGCCGGTCGAGCTCATCGGCGGACGCGGCACCGGCGGAGCAGCCCAACTGCCATGCCGTGGCCAGGCGTTCGGCGTTGATGTCGACGACGTCGACGCTCGCGGCGCCGGTGGCCTTGGCGAGCTGGAGCATCATCAGGCCCATGGTTCCGGCGCCGTAGACGAGCACCCGAGAGGCGAGGCGGCTGCGCAGGACGTCGTAGCCACGCACCGCGCAGGACAGGGGCTCGATCAGGGCCGCGTCCTGGGCGTCCACATGGTCGGGCAGTCGTACGCAGTTGGCGACGGGCGCCACGGCGTACTCGGCGGCGGCGCCCGGATGGGTGACGCCGATGGCGGCCCAGCGTTCGCAGAGGTTGTTGTGGCCGAGGCGGCAGTAGTGGCACGCGAAGCAGTACAGCGACGGGTCCACGGCGACTCGATCGCCGAGCGCGAGTTCGGTGACCTCGCCACCGAGGGCCACGACCTCCCCGGCGAACTCGTGGCCGGGGACGATGGGCAGCTTCGGGGCGAACTCCCCCTGGAGGATGTGCAGATCCGTGCCGCACAGTCCGGTGGCCGCGACCTCGACGACGACTTCGCGCGGACCGGGAGCGGGGTCGTCGACGGTGGCGATCTCGATACTGCCGGGCTGGGTGATGACGGCCGCTCTCACTTCACCGCTCCCAGGGACAGGCCGCGGACCAGCTTGTCCTGGGCGGCGAAACCGGCGATGAGGACGGGCAGTGAGACCAGGGTGGCCGCCGCGCACAGCCGGGCCAGGAACAGGCCCTCGTTGGTGATGAAGCCGACCAGGAACACCGGCGCGGTGGACGCCTGCGTGGCGGTGAGGTTCACGGCGAACATGAACTCGTTCCAGCTGAAGATGAAGCAGATCAGCGAGGTGGCGGCGAGTCCGGGCATGGCGACCGGTGCGACGACCCGCCACAGCACGGTGAGCAGGCCCGCGCCGTCGACCTCGGCCGCCTCCAGGATCTCCTTGGGGACCTCGGCGAGGAAGGAGCGCATCATCCATACCGCGATCGGCAGGTTCATGGCGGTGTAGAGGATGACCAGCGTCCACACGTTGTCCAGCATCCCGGCGTCCTTGACGATCAGGTACACCGGCAGCAGGGCCGCGATGGCGGGGAGGAACTTGGTGGACAGGAAGAAGAACATCACGTCGGTCCACTTCTCGACCGGCTTGATGGACAGCGCGTAGGCCGCCGGCACCGCCAGGGCGAGGACCAGGATCGTGGAAAGGATGCTGGCCATGGCCGAGTTGAGGAGGAAGGGGGTGATGTCCCGGCTGAACAGGAGTGTGTACTGGTCGAAGGTGACAGCGGCGAAGGGGGTGGGCGGGTTGGTGGCCGCGTCGGCCTCCTGGTGGAAGGAGGTGAGGACCATCCAGGCCACCGGCGCGAAGAACGCCAGGGTGGCGAGCCAGGCGACGAAGGTCCACAGGGGTGAGAGCCGGGGCTCACCGCCCTGGTCCGGCTTGCGGCGGAAGAGCTTGGTGAGCCTCGCTCCGGGCGCGGCGACTGCTGCATGGGTCATCGGGATGTCTCCTCGCGGAACAGCGACGCGATGGTGCGCAGCGCGAAGGTCGCGATGACGAACGCGCCGAGGACGACGACGACACCGGCGGCGGCTGCCTCGCCGTACTCGTACTTGCGGAACATGGTCAGGTAGATCTCGTAGGGCAGGTTGGTGGTCTGGGAGCCGGGGCCGCCCTGGGTGATGGTGAAGACCGCGTCGAAGGTCTGCACGACGTAGATCGTGCCGAGCAGAACGCCCAGTTCGATGTACTGGCGCAGGTGCGGCAGCGTGATGTGGCGGAAGGTCTGGAGCGCGGAGGCGCCGTCCATGCGTGCCGCCTCGAGGACGTCACCGGGCTGTGCCTGCAGGCCGGCCAGGAGGATCAGCATCATGAACGGGGTCCACTGCCAGACCAGCGAGATCACGACGGCGGGCATCGGGTAGGACGAGATCCAGTCGACCGTGGGGCCGTTGTCCGCGCCGAAGAACCTGTAGACGGCGTTGAGGGTGCCGTTGAGCAGGCCGTAGTCGGGGTTGTAGATGGCGTGCTTCCACAGGAGCGCCGCCGCGACCGGCATGACCAGGAACGGGGCGATGAGCAGGGTGCGGGCCAGCCCGCGGCCGGCGAACCGGCGGTCGAGGAGCATCGCCAGACCGAGTCCGAGGATCACGCTGATGACCACCACGGACGCGGTGAGCACGACGGTGTTGAGCACGGCTGTGCGCAGCCGCTCGTCTGTGAAGACGAACGAGAAGTTGGACAGACCGACGAAGTGCCTCTCGCCCGGCTTGAGGATGTTCCACTGGAAGGGGGAGATGATCAACGTGGCCACGAAGGGCAGCTGCGTGACGACGATGGTGAAGATCAGCGCGGGCAGCAGTGGGATGCGACGCTTCCACTGGGCCGCCGCGCCCGAGGACTTCCGGGTGCGGACGGATGGGGGTGCTGTCTTGGGGGGTGCGGTGAGCGTGGTCATGAATGGTTCCTCTGCCGGTGAAGGCCGGGGTCGCGGGGAGCGGCGCCCGGCCGGCATGAGGCCGGCCGGGCGCTGAAGGTCACTTCTGGTAGGTCTTGGCGACGTCCTCGGCCAGCTTCTGGCCGTCGTCGAGGGCCTTGTCCACGCTGGTCTTGCCGGCGATCGCGGCGGAGATCTCCTGGGTCACCTTGGTGCCCAGGTCCTGGAACTCGGGGATGGCCACGTACTGGATGCCCACGGTCGGCCGGGGCTGGACGCCCGGGTTGGCCGGGTCGGCGCCCTCGATGGACTTCAGGGTGATGTCACCGAACGACGCGGCGGCCTTCTTGTACTCCGGGATCTCGTACGTGCTGGCCCGCTTGCCGGCCGGGACGCGCGCCCAGCCGAGCTTCTCGCCGACGAGGTTCTCGTACTTCTTGCTGGAGGCCCACAGCATGAACTGCGAGGCGGCGTCGGCGTTCTTCGTGGTCTTGGGCATGGCCCACGACCAGGCCCACAGCCAGCCGCTGCTGTCCGTCTTGACGGTCGGCGCGTAGGCGTAGCCGACGTTGCCGGCGATCTTGCTGGAGGCGGGGTCCTCCAGCGACCCGGCCGCGCTGGTCGCGTCGTACCACATGGCGACCTTCTTCTGGCTCAGCGCGTTCAGGCACTCGGTGAACCCGGCCTGCGGGGCGCCGGCTTCACCGTGCTCGCGGACCAGGTCGACGTAGAACTTCGTGGCCTCCTTGAAGCCGCCGCTGTTGACCTGCGCCTTCCAGTCCTTGGTGAACCAGGTGCCGCCGAAGGTGTTGACCATGGACGTCAGCGGCGCCCCCAGCTCGCCCCAGCCGGCCAGACCGCGCAGGCAGATGCCCTTCATGCCGGGCTCGGCGCCGTCGACCTCGGCCGCGATGTCGGCGATCTGCTGCCAGGTCGGCCGTTCGGGCACCGTGATGCCCTTCGCCTCCATGACGGCCTTGTTGTACATGAGCATGGAGGACTCGCCGTAGAACGGCAGGGCGTAGAGCTTGCCGTCCGAGCCGGTGAGCGACTGGACCATCGGCTTGAGCAGGTCGGCCTTGTCGAAGCCCTTGTCCTTGTCGGCGTAGGAGCCCAGGTCGTGCAGCCAGCCGTTCTTCTCCCAGATCGGCACCTCGTAGGCGCCGATGGTGGCGACGTCGTACTGGCCGGCCTGGGTGGCGATGTCCTGGGTGACTTTGTCGCGCAGCTCGTTCTCGGGAAGGATCGTGAAGTTGACCTTGATCCCGGTGTCCTTGGTGAAGTTGTCCTTGGTCAGCTTCGCGATGTCCTCCATCTGCGGGTTGCCGACCATCAGGACGTTGATGCTCTTCCCTCCGCCCGAGGACCCGCCGGCTCCGGCTCCGGAACAGGCTGTGGCGAGCAGGGCGGTGGCGGCGGCGCCGGCTATGAGGGCATATCTGGTCGATGCCATGTGACGGGGGGCCTCTCGTGCGGGTTCGCCGGGACCTCGACTGAGGCGCGGCGGGTCGAGCAGGGGTATGGATGCGTCCTTGGGGAGTCGGGCGCGTTTCGATGGCCGAATTATTAGCAGGAGACTGCGCCGTTGTTAACACATCTTGCGAGAAAAACTCTGCGGACTTATCGTCAAGCGCTCCCTGAAGGGGCTACGAGCCTCCATCGAACAGCCCCGCCATACAGCCCAGCCGAGCTCTCGGCCTGTCGCCGCCGTCCCCGAGGAACCCACATGAGCACCAGACCGGAACCCACGGATCAGCCCGCCGTCGTCGTCGCCGGCGACGCGCTGGTGGACCTCACCCCCGCCCGAACGGCCGACGGTGCCGCGGCGTTCCAGCCGCGCCCGGGCGGCTCGTGCCTCAACGTCGCCGCCGGTCTCGGCCGACTCCGAGTCCCCACGGCACTGCTCGCGCGCATCTCCGACGACCACTTCGGCGATCTCCTGCGCGCGCACCTAGCGGCCTCCGGCACCCGGCTCACCCATACGCTGCCCACGGCCGACCCCACCACCCTCGCCGCCGTGCATCTGCGCGAGGACGGGTCGGCCGCCTACTCCTTCCACGCGAACGGCACCGCCGACCGCGGCCTGCTCCCTGAACACCTCGCCGCTCTCCCGGACGGCGGCACGCTACCTGCGGGGACGGCTCTGCACCTCGGGTCGCTGGGCCTGCTGCTCGAACCCCTGGCCTCCACGCTCGACGGACTGATTCGCCGGGAGGCGGGGCGGCGACTGGTGTCCCTCGACCCGAACGTGCGGTCGGGCCTGGTCACCGACCGCGCCACCTATCTCAGGCGGTTCGCCGAGTGGGTGGCGCTCGCCGACGTGGTGAAGGCGAGCGATGAGGACCTGGCCTGGCTCCACCCCGGTGAGCCCTACGAGGCGGTGGCCGAACGCTGGCTCGCCTCCGGGGCGGGACTCGTGCTGATCACGTTCGGCTCCCGGGGCGCCTGGGCCGTCGGCCGCGACGCCCGGGTCCATGTGCCGGCCCCGTCGGTCCAGGTCGTCGACACGGTCGGAGCGGGCGACGCCTTCACCGCCGGAGTGCTCGCCCATCTGCACCACACCGGCCGACTCAGCCGCGAAGGCGTCGACCATCTCGGCGCCGACACGCTTGCCCGGCTGCTGTCGTACGCCGTGGAGATCGCGGCCGACACCTGCACCCGCGCCGGCGCCCAGCCGCCGTACCGCTACGACGGCGTGCCCCTCATCTAGCGGCAATGGCCATGCCCGGAGGCTTGTCGATCCCTCATGTCGCCGACTCGTCCGGCACTCGCCCCGGACGCTCGGGCGCGTCCAGACGGGCCCAGACCGGTCCGAGAGCCCCCAACGCCTCTTGGTACACCGCATACGCCTCGTCGAGTACGGCGACCCGGTCGGGGTCGGGTTCATGTCGTCTGAGCACGGTGGCTCCGGCGCGCGGGTCCGTCACGTCGTCGAGCAGTCCGACGGCGGTGGCGGCGAGCAGCGCCGCCCCACGGGCAGCACTCTCTTGCACGTCGGTCACCTCGACCGGCCGCCGCAGGGCGTCGGCGAACATCTGGCTCCACACCTCGCTGCGCGCGGCGCCGCCGGTCAGCCGGGCCGACCCGCTGATCGGCAGCTTCGAGCACAGGGCGTCGACGTGCCAACGGTGATTGAGGACGACGCCTTCCATCAGGGCCCGCAGCAGATGTCCGCGACCGTGCCAGCCGCGCAGCCCGAGGAACGTGCCGGACGTGGGATGCGGGTGCGGGGAGCCGTAGACGAACGGGTGGAACAGCACCTCCGACGGACCGTCCAGGTGTGCCTCGACCTCGCGGCCGATCACCTCGTGGACGCCGTCCCGCTGGTCGGCCGGCGCACCTGTCACCCGCAGGAACCACTCCATGTTCGCCAGCGACGCGGGCGAGGTGGACATGGTCATCCACTGGCCCGGGCGGACGAAGTGACGAACCTGCCAGCGCGGATCGACGACGGGGTGCTTGCCGACCACCTGGTTGATGCTGAACGACCCGGCGATCAGGCACAGTTCGCCCGGCTCGGTGCCGCCGACCCCGAGCGCGGCTGCATCGACGTCATGGGCGCCCGTCACGACGGGGGTGCCCGCGGTCAGCCCGGTGAGCGCCGCGGCGTCACGGGTGACGGTTCCGCTCAACGCGTCGCACGCCAGGACGGGTGGCAGCATGTCGGCGAGCGCGCCGAGGCCGTACAGGTCGAGCAGCTCTGGCGAGTAGCCGCCCCGCCGCATGTCGGTGAACGAGGCACTGGCGTCCGTGGGATCGGTGGCCGCCACGCCCGTCAGGCGCAGGCGCAGCCAGTCCTTGCAGGACAACAGCCAACGCGCCCGCTGAAGCACCCCTGGTTCGTGACGGGCGAGCCAGGCCAGCAGAGCGGCCGGGGAGCCCGCGAAGGGGACCGTGCCCGACAACTCCAGGGCACGGGACCAGACCGGAGTGCCCCGCCACTCCTCCAGCACCGGTTCGGCACGCGTGTCCATCGCCACGATCGCGGAGCGCGCCGGCCGACCGAGCTCGTCGACGGCGTACAGTCCGTCGCCGTGCCCGGCCAGTCCCACCGCGGCGACAGCCCGCCCCGCGTCCGGACCGGCCTCGGCGAGACAGGCGGCGATGGCCTGGTGCGCCGTTCGCCACACGTCGTCCATGTCCCGCTCGACCCAGTACGGGCGAGGGGTGGACAGCGGCAGCATGCCGCTGCCCTGCGCCACCGGCCGGCCGGCGGCGTCGAACAGAACGGCCTTGGTCACGGTGTGCCCCGCGTCGACACCGAGCACCAGTTCACGCGCCACCGCTCACACCCACCCACGTCCGAAGAGTTGACCACCGTGACCCCACCGGCCGGTCGCGGCGAGGTGCGACGACCGTGGCGTTACGGCCGGACTCCGGTACGGCCACGCCGCGTGCTGTTGGGCATCGAAGCAGTACCCGGCAGGGAGGAAACGATCAACGCCGACGAGAACCCCGCCATGCGGTCTCCTCGCGTGGCGAAGCCACACCGCTCACGAAGCCGATCGTCCCACATAACAGGACGGCGGATCCGGACCGCCGCCTGCTCAGCGGCAGACAGGCCCGCGGATGTGGACCCTCCGGCAGGGCGGCCCGGCGGCGCAGCCGGTTCCTCTCGTCGCGGTCGTCATGGACGGCTTCTTTCGGCAGCCTCACTACAGGGATCCGTACGTATGGCGGCGCCACCGCGCCCGGGCTCGACCGCCAAGTGAGGGACAGCCGGGGGCGGCGGCGTGGTCGTTGCGCGGGTCGCGCGCATCAGCGCGAGCGTGGTCAACGGTACGAGGGTCAGGGCGGCCGTCACCGTGCCGACCAGCGGCGGCCCGGCCTGCCCCAGCGGTGAGGCCAGGGCGATGCCTGCCACCCAGGAGCCGACGGCGATCCCCACGTTGGACGCCGAACTGGCCAGCGCGGAGGCCAGCGTGGGCGCGGAGCCGGCGAAGCGCATGACCAGCGCGCCGAGCACCGGAGTCGCGGCGAACCCGGTCACCCCCATCACCGTCACCAGGACAACGGTCGCCACGGGGCTCGTGGAGAAGAACACCAGCAAGAGCAGAATCAACGTGCTCGCGGCAGCCGCTGTGATGAGTGTGGCGAGCGGCCGGCGGTCACCCATGCGTCCGCCGACCGTGGTGCCCAGCAGGGCGCCCGCACCGTAGCTCGTCAGGACCAGCGGCACGGCCGCGGCGGGGATCCCGGCCCGCTCGGTGAGCAGGGGCGAGATGTAGGTGTAGGCCGCCAGGACACCTCCCAGGAGCAACGCGATGGCGCTCAGCGCCAGCCAGACGCGGGCCTGGCGCAGCGCGGCGAACTCGGCGCGCACAGAACGCACTTCGCGCTGCTCCTCGTCGGGGATGAACCGGCCGATGACCAGTGCGGCGCCGGCCGAGAGGCCAGCCAGCACCCAGAACGGTGCTCGCCAGTTGGACATCTGCCCCAGCCACGAGCCCAGCGGTACGCCGGCGACGTTGGCCACGGTCATGCCCCCGAGCAGCATGCCCAGAGCCCGCGATGTCGCTGCCGGTCCTGCCGCGGTCGTGGCCACGACCGCGCCGACGCACCAGAAGGCACCGGTGGCCAGTGCGGTCACCACACGGGCCGCGAGCACGACCGCGAAGGACGGGCTGAGGGCCGCGACCACATGGCCCAGGGCGAAGACGGTGAGCGCGAGGACCAGCGTGAACCGCCGCGGCAGGCGCAGCGTCGCGATCGCCATCACCGGTGCGCCGACGATCATGCCTGCCGCGAACGCCGTGATCAGCAGCCCCGCGTGAGACACGCTGACACCTAGATCGTCCGCGATCTCCGGCAGCAGACCCGCGACGACGAACTCGGTGGTGCCCATCAGAAACGTTCCGGCGGCCAGCACCAGGACGACGAAAGGCAGCTTGGCGGGCCGGTCGTCGGTCAGGGGTGACATGTGCGTTCTCTTTCCGGAGCGGGCGCGACTGGCCGCGGGGAGCGCTGACGCCGCACAGCCTCGCACCGGATACCCGTTCTGTGAGGGGGAGGAAATTCTCCCTTGACGGGGGCAAAGTGTCCGCGTAGGCAGATTTCTCCGCTCAACGGTTACTGGCAGAGCGTCAGGGGTGGTGTCCCGCCGGGGGCGTAGCCGGGCAGCCTTCGCGGCCTCGGAGGTCGTAGCGCCGATCGGCCCCACACCGGGCGTCAGGGCGGCATGTGCCGCCCCGGCCCGCACCGAGAATGTCGCAGTCACTCGCTACCGCAGCACCCTCGTCGACCGCCTTACGGTCACGCCGACGGAGGGCACGCTCAAAGCGCGGACGTATGAGGTCAGCGACGCCAGGCTCGCAACACTACGAGTTCAAGCTCGGTAGCCAATGCGTCAGAACATCGTGTTGTCGTTCGCCGAGGTCTCGGGGATGTTCTGGGTCACGTCCCAGTGCTCGACGATCTTCCCGTTCCGTACCCGGAACAGGTCGACGACGGCTTGACCCCGTTCGCCGGGCGCGTTGACGTAGTGGGCGTGGACCGCGACCAGGTCGCCCTCGGCGACGACGCGCTTGCGGGTGATCTTCAGTTCCGGGAACTGGTTGAAGTACCAGCCCAGCCCGGCCTTCACGCCGTCGGCTCCGTTGTCGACGTACGGGCTGTGCTGGGGGTACTCCGTGTTCCAGTGCCTGTCGATGGCGGACAGGTCCTTCTGCACCAGCAGTTCGTCGAAGGCCTTGGTGACCAGCTTCTTGTTGTACGCGGTGAACCGGCGGGGGCCAGGCTGCTCGGTGCGCGGCCGGCTGAGGGTCGAGAACATGTCGTTGCCGTTGACGGTCGTCTCGGGGACCTCCTGGCCGGTGTCCCAGTGCTCGCCGAGCTTCCCGCCCTGGAAGCGGAAGATGTCGAAGACGGCCCAGCCCCGCGTCCCGGGGGTGAAGACGAGGTTGGAGTGCACGACGACGAGGTCGCCCTCGGAGATCACGCGCTTGACGTCGTACTTCGCGTCCGGGAACTGCTGGGGGAACGTCAGGGCGAGGTTCTTCAGCGGCTCCTTGCCGTCGGGGGCCTGCGGGTTGTGCTGGATGTAGTCGGACCGCACGTAGCGGTCCACGATCTTCGTGTCGCCCTCCTCGAACACACCCTTGAGGACCTGGACGGCGACGCTCTTCTGGTAGGCGAGGCGAGCGCTCTCGTCGTGACCGGCCTGGCCCGCGACGGGCGAGAAAGCGACGGCGGTGGTGGGCACGGCGGCCGCTGTCGCGGTGAGGGCGGTGGCCACGAGCGCGGCGGCAAGGGTACGGCGGAGACGTGCGGTGCTGGTCATGGAGTTTCTGCTCTCCGTTCCTGTGGGGGACAACACGGCGCCGGCTCGCATGTGAGCCCGAGCGCAAGAACTTGAACCTTAAAGAAAATGCTTCAAAATAAAAGCACTACCGGTTGGTCAGCGTCAACCACTGACCGCAGTCGGGTAGCCGTCGCAGGCAGGGAGCGCGCCCCCACATGTAGGCGGCCGGTACGCGCTCGACGAGACGGTCGGTGCTGGTCGTTCGCCATCTGTGGAGGCACCCCCGTCGGCAGACAGCCGTCACGCGGACTCGCGCACCACCAGCCGGATGTGCGCCTCGGCCGGGCTGTCAGAGGCCTGCGCGCCGGAAAGCGCGGCCGTCACAGTGTCCGCGCACTGCTCGGCGATGGCAGGGAGATCCTGGACGACGGTCGTCAACGGTGGGCAGGCCACTGCCGCGACGGGGGTGCCATCCACGCCGACCACCGCCATGTCCCTGGGAGCCTCGAGGCCGAGGTGCCGCAGACCGGCCAGCACGCTCATCGCAACCTCGTCGTTGAATGCGCAGATGCCTGTGACCGGAGGGTCGGCAGCGAGCCAAGCCCCAATGGCGTCTGCGGCCACGCTCGGCGTCAGCGGGACGGCTCGGACCTCGGGGGCAGGCAGACCCAGGTCGGTACAGACGCCTCGGACGCCGTCCAGCCGCAACTCGGCGAAGACGGCGACCCGTTCGTCATCGGGGTACGCGTACCCCAGTCGCCGGTGGGAGGCGACCAGATGGCGGGCCTGCGCGGCACCGATCGCTCTTTCGCCGGCGACACCGACGCCCGTCCCGAGCCATTTCGAGTCGTACAGGGCGACGACCACCTCGGTGCCCGCAGCCCGCATCGCCGTGGCGTCGGAGTCGGAGAAGGTCTCGAAGGCCAGCACGGCGGCCGGCGTGAGGGTCTTCCATATCTCGCTCAGCGAGCGGGCACCCCGGATGCCGGAGTGGACGACGAAGGTGAGATCCCGTTTCGCGAACGCGACCGTCAGCTCCTGGACGAGGTGCCCGACCGTGAAGCCCAATGGCCACTCGGGCAGCAGGCCGAGCACGACATCGGAACGGCCGTACCTGAGGGTTCTCGCGGCGGCCGACGGGGCGTAGCCGAGCCTTATGGCCGCTGCCAGCACCCGCTGACGTGTCGCGTCGGTGATCTTCTGATGCCGGGTGTTGTTGAGGACGAAGCTCACCGTCGCGCGGGACACACCGGCCTCACGGGCCACGTCCGCACTCGTCACCCTGCTGCTCCGCGGTGCCATCGACGACCACCTTTCACGAACCTCTTGCGCAGCGCAGGAGACACGGTTAGTTTACGGGCACTCACTATAACGTGTTAACGACACGTTATAGTTACCCATAGTAGCGAGGTGGTGCGATGCACAGTTTCCCCAGCTCGTTCCGGTCGCCGGCATCGAAGCAGACCGCTCGTGTCGTCCACGAGACGGAGTGACCCTCCGGCAAATGGCGTGCGTGCCACCACCGGGGCCAGACCGCTGGATGTACCGCTGACCGTGGTCCGGCGCCAACGCTCCTGACCAACCTGTCGCAGTGCGACCGGGCCACGACCGGCCGACGGGCGGTCGACGCGTCATCCGATCGGTACACCGGCGTGCTCCCACCCGACCGCGACGGATGCGCCACCGCGCCGCGTCACCGGTCGCTTCCGGTGAGGCGTACAGCACCAGTTCAGCCCTGCGTGACCTCTCACGCGTTCCCCCCGGCCGCCGATTCAGCATCGACGTCCACTTCAGCGACCTCTGGCGCTGAAGTCCCCGCCTGATGACTCACAGCCCGCAGTCCAGACCATCGGTCTGGTCCCCTGACGAGCCACGTGAATTCCCGCTCCTGGCTCACCCCGGCAGCTCATACAACGGAGACTCCTCAATGAAGAGAAGAACCGCACTCCAGGTTTCCCTCGGCGTGGTGGCATCGCTCGCACTCGCCGCCTGCGGCGGCGGAAGCACCAGCGGCGACAGTGCCGGCCCGGTGGACCTGACCATCGCGCTGTCCTCGGCGCCCAACAGCCTGGACCCCGCCCAGATCGCTGTCGGGCCCTTCCTCAATTACATGGACCCCGCCTACGCGACGCTGCTGACCCGCAAGGCCGACGGCACTCTGGGGGCCGGGCTGGCCGACAAGTGGGGCTACGTCGGCAAGAAGAACAACAAGTTCGAGCTCCACCTGCGCGAGGGCCTGAAGTTCGCCGACGGCACACCGATCACCGCCTCCGACGTCGTCAAGTCCCTCAAGTACTTCGCGAAGGGCAGCGGACCCGCCGGCGCCTGGTTCCGTCCCCTGACCTACTCCACGCCCGACAGTTCGACCGTGGAGGTCAGCAGCCCGACGCCGAACCCTGACATGGGGGCACTGTTCACGCCCGCGTTCCTGGGGGGCGCCATCATCAGCCCGGCCGGGCTGAAGGCCCCGAAGAAGCTGGCCTCCGCGACCTTCGGCGCCGGACCCTACGTCTACGACGCCAAGCAGTCGGTCTCCGGCGACCACTACGTCTACGTCCCGAACAAGAACTTCTACGACCAGGACGCCATCCACTTCAAGAAGATCACCGTCCGGGTGATGCCGAACGTCAACTCGCAGGCACAGGCCCTGAAGTCCGGGCAGATCGACCTCATGTACGGCACTCCGGACGTGGCGCCGACCATCAAGGGCGACAAGTCGCTCACCACACTCACCAAGCCCACCACCTGGGCAGGTCTGTTCCTCCTGGACCGTGAAGGCACGGTCGTCGACGGGCTGGGCGACGAGCGTGTCCGGCAGGCCCTGAACTTCGCCATCGACCGCTCCGCGATCACCAAGGCGGTCTACGGCGACTTCGGCACACCGATCTCCCAGCCGGCGATGCCCGGGTACGACGGCTACAGCCCCGCGTCTGCGGACGCGTACCCCTATGACCCGGCCAAGGCCAAGAAGCTGCTGAAGGCGGCGGGGTACGGGAAGGGGCTGACCATCCCGGTGAACTACGGGTCGTTCGACCCCTCGACGACCAAGATGGTGCAGGCCGTGCAGGACCAGCTCGCCCAGGTGGGCGTCAAGCTGCAGCTGAGGGCCGCTGCCAACTTCGGTGGCTGGATCAACGACCTGCTGTCGAAGAAGTACGCGGCCACCGTGCTCTCGCCCGGCATGGGTGGCGATTCCAACTTCTACGCGCAGCAGGGACCGTTCACCAAGACGGGCATCATGAACCTCTTCGGCGCGACCGACCCGGACTTCGATGCCGCGTACGCCCGGCTCGCCGAGTCGGACGCGAAGTCCGGCGCGGCGGCGGCGAAGGACCTCACCGACGTGATCGTGCGCGAGGCGCTCGCGCTGCCGGTGTCCGCCACCGACACGATCGTCATGCACGACAGCAAGCTGCACGGGGTGCAGTTCCCGGAGGGCGGCGCTCAGCTGACCTCGAACACCATGTGGACCTCTCGCTGACGAGGACAGATGTTTCCCATCATTCTCCGTAGGCTGGCGCTGGCCGTCCCGCTCCTGGTGGTCGTCTCGGCGATCACCTCGCTCCTGGAGTCGTTCGTGCCGGGTGACCCGGCACGAACGGTCCTGGGCATCAACGCGACGCAGGAGCAGTACGACGCGCTGAGGGCCGCGCTCCATCTCGACAAACCGTTCCTCGAGCAGTATTCGCTGTATCTGCGCGACATCCTGCACGGCGACTTCGGCAGCTCGCTGTTCAGCGGCGAATCCGTGCTGGGGCTCATCGGGCAACGCCTGCCGGTCACACTGACGCTGGTGATCGGGGCCACCGCGCTGTCGACCCTGGTCGGCGTCCTGCTCGGGGTGTACAGCGCGACGCGTGGCCCGGTCACCCGTCGAGTGACCGACGTGATGTCCCTGATGGGCAGCGCCCTGCCCAACTTCTGGCTCGCGCTGATGCTGGTGTCCGTGTTCGCCATCAGGTTCCCGATCTTCCCGGCAACCGGGTACACCCCGTTCGCCGAGTCGCCGGGGCAGTGGGCGGCCGGCCTCGTGCTGCCCGTGATCGCGCTGTCGATCGGAGGGGTCGCCCTCATCTCCAAGATCACCCGCGATGCGATGTTGTCCACCCTGGGGCTGGACCACATCAGAACGCTGCGAGCCTCCGGCGTCCACCCCGCATCCATTGTCTGGAAGCACGCCCTGCGCGGTTGCGGGCTGCCAGTGGCGACCGCGATCGGCATCACGATGATCTCGTACATTCCCGGCACGATTCTCGTCGAGAACGTCTTCACCCTGCCCGGGCTCGGGACGACGGTTGTCGACGCGACCAACCAGCACGATCTGCCGGTCGTGCAGGGGCTCGTCATCACGTTCACGGTGATGGTGATTGTGATCAACCTTCTCGTCGATGTTCTCTACAGTCTCCTGAACCCGAAGGTGCGTGTGGCATGACCGCTGCAGATCCGCCTGTGAGCGTGCCATCACGGAGGTGGACCAGCCCCTTCGCCGGGATCTGGCGCCGGCCTCTTACCGCGGCAGCGCTCGTCGTAGTCCTGACGATCACCGTCGCCGTGATTCTCGCCCCCCTGCTGGCACCGCACCCGCCGCTGGCGCAGGACCTGCTCCAGGCGCGCGGCGGTCCGTCGGCAAGCCACCCGCTGGGCACCGACGACCTTGGCCGCGACGTGCTGAGCCGACTGCTCTACGGCGGACGGCCGGCCCTGCTCGGCGTGGGTGTGGCGGTGAGCGTGTACATCATCCTGGGCATGTCACTCGGTATCCTGGCCGGCTATCTGCAGGGCTGGACCGACCGGGTCATCGTGGCCGTGATGGATGTCATGCTTTCCGTTCCCGTGGTCATCCTCATGCTCGCCGTCCTGGCGATCTTCAGCCAGAGCAACGTCGCCGCGATGCTGACGCTCGGCTTCCTGTCCGCCGCGGGCCTGGCACGGATCATCCGCAGCTCGTGCATCGCGCTGCGCGAGGAACTGTTCGTGGACGCCGCCAGGGTGTCCGGGCTCAGCGCCGCGCGGATCATGGCACGGCACATCTTCCCCGGCCTGGTGGGGCTGTTGCTGGTCCAGGTCTGCCTCTTCTCGGGTATCGCTCTCATGGTGCAGACCGGCCTCGGCTTCCTCGGCCTGGCCACCCCGGCGCCCGCGCCCAGTTGGGGCGGCATGGTCGGAGAGGCCTCGCAGGTCATGGAGCAGAGTCCTTCCCTGCTGCTCATTTCCGGCGGCCTGATCGGCCTGATGTCCCTCGCCTTCGGGCTGCTGGGCGACGGGCTTCGCGACCTCAATCAGGACCGGAAGCGAGGGACCGGCGGTCGGTTGCGGCGGCCGGTTCCCGTGGCGGTCGCGAAGGACACTGCCGAAGGGTCGGACACGCCTCAGGACACGGGTGTGCTCGCGGTGCGCGACTACTCGGTCGCATTCGCCACCGAGCAGGGCCCGCGCACCGTCGTCGACTCCGTCAGCTTCACGGTGAGCGGCGGTGAGATCTTCGGCCTGGTGGGCGAATCCGGCAGTGGAAAGACGGTGACGGGTCTGTCGCTGCTCGGGCTGCTCGCCCCGGGCGGCACGGTGACGGGCGGCACCGCCTGGCTGGCCGGCCGTCGGATCACCGGGCTGCCGGAACGGGAACTGCAGCGCATCCGCGGTCGCGAGATAGCCCTGGTGTCCCAGGAACCCATGGTGGCGCTCGACCCGTACTTCACCATCGGCTCCCAGCTGGGCGAGGTCATCCGCCGTATCGGTGACGTGCCGGACGGAAAGGACAGCGTCAGGCTGCGGATCCGCGATCTGCTGACCAGTGTCCACCTGCGCGATCCGGACGACATCGCACGCCGCCACCCGCACGAGCTGTCCGGCGGCATGCTCCAACGGGTCGCCATCGCCATGGCGCTGGCCGGGTCGCCGAAGGTACTCATCGCCGACGAGCCCACCACGGCACTGGACGTCACGGTGCAGGCCGGCATCCTCGACCTGCTCCGGTCCCTGCGCGACGAGCGCGGCATGGCGATCATCCTGATCACGCACGACCTGGGAGTGGTCGCCGACACCTGCGACCGCGCGATCGTCATGGAGAAGGGTCGCATCGTGGAGGAAGGCACGGTCGAGGACATCTTCTACCGGCCCGAGCACTCTTACACGAAGAAACTCATCGACAGCACACCCAACATCGCTCGGACCGAGGGCAGGATCGCGTGACCGGCACACCCATACTCCAAGTCGACGCTCTCGCCGTCCGCTATCCCTCCCGTGGCTGGCGCAAGCCCCCGACCACGGTCATCGAGGACGTGTCGTTCGAGGTCGGTCAGGCCGAGACGGTCGCGCTCGTGGGCGAGTCCGGCTCGGGCAAGAGCACCATCGGCCGAGCCGTCCTGGGACTCACCCCGGTCACCGCCGGGCGTGTGCTGCTCGACGGGCGGGACACCACCCATCTCTCCGGCCGCGCCCGTCGCGTACTGGCCACCGACATCCAGGCGATCTTCCAGAACCCCTACGGCTCACTCAACCCCGCCCTGCCGGTGGGCCGGACCCTGGCCGAACCCCTCCTCGCCGGTTCGAGCCGCTCGCGGGGCGAAGTCCGCGAGCACATCAACGGTCTGCTCCGGCGTGTCGGCCTGCCCGAGGACGCGGCCGACCGGTATCCGGCCCAGTTCAGCGGCGGTCAGCGCCAGCGCATCGCCATCGCCCGGGCGGTGGCCCGACAACCCAGAGTCATCATCTGCGACGAACCGACCAGCGCCCTGGACGTCACCACCCAGGCCGCCGCCCTCGATCTACTCGCCGAACTCCAGCAATCCCTCGGGTGTGCCTACCTGTTCATCACCCACGACCTCGCCGTCGTCAGTGAGTTCGCGGCACGCACCTTGGTACTGCGACACGGACGCATCGTCGAAGAGGGACGCAGCACCGACGTCTGCAACCAGCCCCAGCACGAGTACACCCGGCGACTGGTGGCGGCCGCGCCCGTCCCCGACCCGGCCCTGCAACGCGAACGCCGTCAACAACGGGTGGGGATGGAAGCAACCACATGACAGGGGACACATTCACCGCCGAGCCGCTACCAACCGCACCAGGAGATTCGCGGCGTCCACCGCCGCGAAGGGCCTGAGTCAGCACGACCCGTCTCGGCTACGCCCGCTGCAGGCAACGCCTGTACGTGCCTGCGGACGAGGATCGGCCCACCGCAGTCACAGGCCTCGGCTTCACGGTGCCGCGACGGTCATCGGCCGGCCCCTGGTGTCGCGCTGCCCATGGCCCCTGCCCGGGGAGCCCACCGACCTGAGCGGCGCTCCCGTACCCGAAACGACGAGAAAGGCGGCGGCCCTGTGATCCGCCATCACGACTTTCACCACAACGGCCTGACGCTGCGCTCGACGCTGCACATCCCCGAAGGACCGACCGGAACCCGCTGGCCCACCGCGGTGTTCGTCCATGGCTTCACGTCCAACCGGATCGAACTGCCGAACTTCGTCGCCATGTCCCGGCTGCTGGCGGCCAACGGAATCGCCTCGGTCCGGTTCGACCTCTCTGGCCACGGCGAGAGCGACGGCGACTTCTTCGAGGTGACCATCACCGGCGAGATCACCGAAACGCGCGCGGTCCTGCGAACGGTCCGGACCCTCGAGTTCGTCGACCCCGACCGGATCGGCCTGGTAGGCATGAGCATGGGCGGCGTGGTCGCCGGCATCGTGGCCGCCGAGGAACCCGGTATCAGCGCGCTGTGCCTGTGGTCCCCCGCCGCCGTCGCTCCCTCCGACATGGCCGGCGGTCACCTCAACGGCCGCAGTCTCGCGGCGGAAATCGAGGAGAAGGGCTACTTCGACGCCGACGGGCACCGGATGAGCCGCACTCTCGTCGAGGACATCACCGGTCTCGACGTCTACGGACGGTCCGGCGCGTACACCGGCCCGGTCCACATCCTGCACGGCGACAAGGACGACGTCGTACCCCTCGAGTACGTACGCCGCTATCTGGACCACTACGACGGCGACGCGTACCTCGAGATCGTCGAAGGCGCGGACCACGCCTGGGGGACCGTCCCGCACCGCAGCACCCTGCACCGGTCCACACTGCGATTTCTCCGGAAGCACCTCAGGTGACGGCGGCGTCGGGCTTCAAGGGACTCCCCATCACGGACACCACGACGACGGTCATCGGGCTGCACACCGGAAACAACTCCGTTCTCGTGGCCGCCCCGTATCGCGAACCGCGCCCGTCGTGGCCGTCCTGGCCGTCGGCGAGCGAAGGACCGGGCATCCTCCCGACAGCCTACGGGGCCCAGGTGCCGGCCGACCGGCGGTGACGGACTGGTAGAGCCAGGCGCGACGGACGCCGTACTGCCTGTAAGGCGATGCCGGACGGCTCCTGCCACGCGGGCGGCCTGAGCATGCCTCCGGCGCACGGTAGCTGTGCCTTTCACTCCCATCCCCCCGCCCTTCACCTGCCAAAGGATCCTCAGCATGACACCCAGCCACGGTCACGGCTCAGCAGAGCTGAGCCTCGACGAGAAGACCGCCCTGCTCTCGGGCCAGGATGTGTGGACAACCGAACCCGCCGAACGGGTGGGGATTCCCTCACTCGTGCTGAGCGATGGTCCGCACGGGCTCCGGCGCCCGCACCCTGACTCCGACGCCCTCGACTTCCACGGCAGTCATCCGGCGACCTGCTTCCCGCCCGCGGTCGCGCTGGCCTCCAGCTGGGACCACCCGACCGTCGGCCCTGCCCTGACCGCGGCGATGACATCCGGGCTCCCCGACGAACAGGCCGCCGCCGGATGACGTACTGGAGCGGCTTGTGAAGATGAGCGAAACGTACCCGGATCCTACCGACGCCTGATCATGTGCGACCGGCCCTGATCACCGGGCTCACCGACCGCGGCCCGCTGTGCCTGACCCACAGCGGGCCGCTCTCAAGAGCTCCGCACTGAGGGGGAATCCGGTTCGCGAGAAACTTCCCACCCCGCAGTGAAGGACAGCAGCGTGATCCCGTCCCCCCATCGTGCGCTTGTCGCCGACTTGCTCGACGTCCTTCTCCCGGCCGATTCCCAACCCGGCGCGACCGAGGCCGGACTGCTGGACTGGCTGGACAGCCTCGCCGACCGCGACCACACGGCGCACTGGGCACAGCTGTTCAGTCCCGGTCTGGACGCTCTGTCCGCCGAGCTCGAAGCGGGAGCCGTCCTGGATGCCGAGCTGGTCGCCGAGCTGGAAGCGGCTCGGACGCGGCCGAGGTGGCCGGTCTCACCGGCCGAGTTCGTCGCGACGATGGCCGCCGTCGCTGCCCACGGGTACTACGGGCGTCGCGACAGCGGATCCTGGGAGGGCCTCGGATACGACCCGGCTCCGAAACAGCCGGCCCACGTGCCGGTCCGCCATGTCCGCCCCATCGAGTCAGGGCCTGAGGCGTTGCGACGCGTATGGGACGTCATCGTGGTCGGGTCCGGCGCCGGCGGTGGAGTGGCCGCCCGTGTCCTGAGCGAGGCCGGGGCCCGGGTGCTCCTGCTGGACCGGGGACGCTTTCTCCCCTACGAGGAGATCGGCCACGACCATCTCGCCAATCACCGATTCTCCGTCTACGGCCACACCACCGGCCCCGGCTACAACGGCAACCCCCGTGTGGTGGCCGCACCGGGCCATCCGGATCGCCGGGTCGATCAGCCGTATCACAGAGACTGGCACAACAATGCGATGACGGTCGGCGGCGGCACCCGTGTCTACCAGGGCATGGCCTGGCGGTACCACCCCGACGATTTCCGCATGGCGTCGCGGTATGGCGTCCCCGAAGGCAGTTCACTCGCCGACTGGCCGCTGACGTATGACGATCTGGAGCGCCACTACACGCGCGCCGAGCAGGAGTTCGGTGTCTGCGGGGACGGACGGGCTCACCGGCACCAGGGCTTCCGCAGCCGTGCGTACCCGATGCCCGCCCAGCCACCCACCCGTGAAGCCGACGTACTCCGCAAGGGCGCCGGAGTTCTCGGCCTGACCGTCGGGCCGGTGCCACTGCTGCTCAACTCCCGGCCGCGTGACGGACGCGCCGCCTGCGTGCGGTGCGGTGAGTGCATCGGATTCGGCTGCCCCGTGGACGCCCGCGCCGGTACCCACAACACGGTCATCCCGCTGGCGCTGGAGACGGGGCTGTGCCGACTCGTCACCGGGCAGCGGGTGCGGCGAGTACTGGTGGACGGCTCGGGGCGGGCCACCGGTGTGGTGGTGCTCGACATGAACACGGGTGCTTGTGTCGAAGTGCGCGCCGGGGCCGTGGTGCTGGCGGCCGGGGCGATCGAGACCGCCCGGCTGTTGCTGGCCAGCGCCACCGACGGGCATCCCGCAGGCCTGGGAAACCAAGGGGACCAGGTCGGGCGGAACCTGCAGGGGCACAACTATGTCGGCGCGTACGGGCTGTTTGACGAACCGGTCCAGGATCTCCAAGGTCCGGGTGTGTCGATAGCGACCCTCGACCATGCCCACGGTTTGGGGGGCGAGGTGATCGGGGGCGGGGTACTGGCCAATGAAGTGGTGAAGATGCCCGTGCTGTTCCATGACTGGGCCATGGCGTCGGACGTACCGCGATGGGGCCATGAGGCAAAGCGCTGGATGCGGGATTCCTACCTGCGCACCTCGCACATCATGGGTCCGATCCAAGAGATTCCCGATCCGGAGGCAAGGGTGACCCTTGCCTCCGGCGTGCTCGACTCCGGCGGTGACGCCGTGGCCCGGCTCTCCGGGGCGCAGCACCCGGAGAGCGTCCGAGCCGCAACAGCGTTGCGCGAGCGGGCTCTGGCCTGGATGCATGCGTCCGACGCGCGCCAGGTATGGACTCGGCCCGTGGAGACGGGGCTGTCCGCGGGCCAGCACCAGGCGGGGACCGCCCGCATGGGCTCGGACCCAGCGACCTCGGTGACCGACTCCTTCGGGCGCGTGCACGGGCATCCGGGTCTCTGGGTCATGGACGCGTCCCTGCACGTCACGAATGGCGGCGTGAATCCGGTCTTGACGATCCTTGCACTGGCCTACCGCTGTGCCGAGGAACTGGCACTGGTCGGCAAGTAGAACGGCGCCCCGCCGAAGCACCCTGGACAGGAGGCTGCTCCACTCCTTCATGGGCCCACTCCATCGGGACAGGTTGGGGAGCCGCTGCGCAACCGTCATCTGCCGCTCGAACGCGGCCGACACCCTTGTGGTCGTCGGCGAGGAGTGGACGGCCTGATCGCCGAGTGGCCGCACGCGGGCGGGCCGGGCTGGAACGGGTCGGTTGCCGCCTCTTGGTCCGCGAACACGCCGTCGCCCCCCTTCTGGCGTTCGGCGATCCTCCAGCCCTCGTCGGTTCGGCGGGTCCTGTCCATCATGGGAGAGGCGATCCAGATCGCCGGCAGGCCGTCGTCATTGCCCACCGTCTCCGTGGATCCACCGCCCCGACGGCTCCGGACAGTTGAACGACCCCACGCTGATTGCCGCCGCGCTCGGCCCTGGAAGCGGATGACGACTCGAGACGGGGGCATCCGAATGAACCAGCGGACGACAGACGAGCCGCCCATCGCCCTGCCGGATCCCACCCGGCCGCCGCGTCCGGCGCAAGGGTGTGACGTGTGCGCCGCCCTCGCCGATCAGCGTGCCCAGGCGGAGCGGGACCGGGATGTCCGGCATGCCACGACCTGCGAGATCGAGATCCGCCGCCACCCTCATTCCGGTGGGAGGAGGACGTGAGCGGGGTGGGGTGGCAGTTGCGGGACGAGGGGAGTGGAGGCTCGGGCCATCTTCAGGCAGTCGCGGACGGCAGGACGTTCGACTAGGTATTGGGACTTCACGGCGCGCACGATGGGCCGCGACGACTGCGAACTCGGAGAGGTCCGTTGCGAGACGGCCAAAGGATTTCGTCTGTGTACACCCGGGCCCGCGACAGCCGTAGGTCCTGATCGCATACCAGGTCCGCGCCGCCGAGCCCGTGGTCTCCTGCGGCTCCCGCTCTCTTCTGGCCGGCCGAGCAGGCTTTGGCCGCAGACAGGGGGCCTGGTGATGGCGTTTGTCGGCGGGCGCCCTGCTGCTTCTCGCCAGGGCCAATGCGGTCGTCGTCTACAGGACGCGGCGCAGGCGTTCGTCGTGGGGAAGCTGTCGCTTCTCGCTGGGGCCGACGCGATCGCCGTTGTCGCACAGTTTGCCGGTCCGGCGTGGCAATGGCGATGATGTGGGAGTCTCGGTTGTGAGGGGTACCTGCAGGGGTCCCCAGGTGGCATCCCTGCAGGCCACGCCCTCTGGGAGCTGCCAGGCGCTCTGTGTGAGAGAAGCGCGCCGAGGTCGATCTTCCCGCTCTGCACTTGCGCGTCGTGGGGCTCGTCGAGTCCGCCGTCGGTGATGTACAGCCGCTTCCCGCGCACCGCGGTGGCGGTGGGTAGGTTCGCCGCCGACGGACTGAGAGACCCTGTCATTACCCCTCACAGCAGTAACCCCCGACACCAGCCCCTTCCGGTAGCGCGGAGTCGCAGGTCAGAGGGGTCGCCGCTGGATACCGGCTGCAGCCCGCCCCAGGCGGGATGCGGATCACGGGAACCGGACCGCGCAAGCCGAGGGACCTTCCGGACGAGTCGTCACCTCAGTGCAGAGGAATAGCATCCGCCCGGCTCCGGACATCGAAACCCCCTGGAAGCCGCCACCAACAGCGGCGCCTGACGCAGCCGGCCAACCAACACGCTCCAGGCCGCCTCAGCCCCAAGGAAGCCGGCGTGACGGTCTTCGGCGGTGAGCGCCGCGTCCCGGGCTACGCCGCGAGGAGGTCCCCCAGCTCGCGGGCGTGAACACCGCTTGCTACACCCGGATGAAACGCGGGAACCTGCGCGGCGTCTCCGAGAGCGTCCTGCGCTCACTCGCTCGCACCCTACGCATGGACGAAGCCGAGACCCAGCACCTGTTCGACCTCGCCCGAGCCGCCTCCGACGGCACCCGGGCGCGCCGTGCCAACCCCAGCCGACGCGGCTGCCGCAGCGAGCGACTCACCCAGCAACCGAGCTCAACACACTGAACCTGACAGGGAACGCACCTGGCCCGACGACACCGCCCACGCGATCCACGAATCCCAGACCCTGCGCATCGAGCGCGTCCACGAAGCCCACCCTCGTGAGACCGCCTATACCGTGGCCGCGTACGAGACGCCCGTCTCCGACCGGATGTGGCACCTCACCGCGACCGGCGCCACCCCCGCCCCCGTGCGGGCTGAGAAGGTGGGGAATGAACTGCGGAGCACGCCGCCGCACGGCCAACGACTGAACTTGAATGCGTGATGTCGGCGGCATCGCGGAGCCTGTTGGGCGCTGGTCGTTCGGGATCAAGAGCGTGTCTGCAACCAGTGACGGGCGGCGGCCAGTGTCACTTCGATGTCGTCGTTCCATGAACAGACTTCCAGCCAGGACAGGTAGCCGCCCTGGGTGAAGACCAGGGCCTCTCCTGGGCACTCGCCGGTTTCGGTGACGAGCTGTGCTTCGGCCGCCACGACCGTGTCGGGGCCGGTGGGTGCAGGGTCCACCTTGGTGGTGTCGAGCTCGAAGTAGGCGGTGCCACACCCACATGTGCAGCGCGCTCGCACACTGAGGTGCGGAACCTGCCTTTGGAGCGCGACATGAACTGGGGTGTCCCCGCTCAGGACTGCCGCAAGCACGTCGGCTACGTCAGCAGGCAGGCTCGGGGCCATCTCGTCACCGTATCTGACCATCGCCGCCTCGCGGCACATCTCGCTGAGCATCCCCGGGTGCTGAACGGCGGTCGCTCGCCGGGTCACTGGGCCGGGATCGTCCGGCCGTCCACCCCCGGAGTTCCCGGCCGCGATCCTCGCCCGCACGCTCGGCATCCGCACCGGCGTCGCCGTCGCCCGGCAACGTCTCTCCGCGAGGGACCGGGCCACATACGCGGCCGAGGTCAGCCGTGGCGGCCACCGCACTGTAGTGAACACCCACGACACCCACGACACCCACGAGGAGTCTCTCCATGTCAGACCCATCTGAGAAGATCACACCCATGCTGCAGGTTTGTCTGAACGGTGCCAGAGTCCCCGCCGAATGCGCTCGTCTCCCCGTGACCGCACAGGATCTCGCGACGGCAGCCCGCACGGCCGTTGCCGCCGGCGCCCAGGACATCCACCTCCACCCCAAGAACCGCGACGGTGAGGACACTCTGGATCCCGCCGCCGTCGCGGCAGCCCTCACAGCCGTGCGGGCTGCCGCCCCGGGTATTCCGGTCGGCGTCACCACGGGGGCCTGGACCACACCAGACCCTGGGGAGCGCGCTTCGCAGGTCCGTTCCTGGACAGTGCTCCCTGATCACGCTTCCGTGAACTGGCACGAGGATGGCGCCGCCACAGTTGCCACCGCCCTGCTGGACCGGGGCATCGGCATCGAAGCGGGCATCTACTCGGGGACGCAAGCAGCACAGCGCTTCCTGAGCTGGCCAGAATCCCACCGCGTCTTGCGCATCCTGGCCGAGATCACAGAAACCAGCCCGCAGGCTGCGGTCCACGCAGCAGCCGGACTTCTGGGCGAACTCCGCTCCGCCACGAAATCGTCCATCCTTCTCCACGGCGAAGACAACGCCGCCTGGGCCATCCTGCAGATGGCCGCTTCCCTTCAGCTGGACATGCGGATCGGCCTGGAGGACGTGCTCCAGCTACCGGACGGGACGACCGCCGAGACCAATGCCGACCTCGTTCACGCCGCGCTCGGCATCATCAAGTAGGTATGCGGACAGTTCCAATACCCGACGTCACCACTACAGGGCATCACCGCCGGCTCCCCTGAGGCCATTCAGGTCAAGGACCGTTTCCACATGTGGCAGGGACTGTCACGCCACGTCCAGGGCATCGCTGCCGCCCACCGGGACTGCCTGCCCGCGCCCCTCCCGCCGACCGAAAAGGCCATTCCGGGCGTCGACCGAGGCAACCACCGAGCGAAACCATGCCTGAACAGCGAGAACCTGACATATCCCGCCCGGTTGAAAGACGGCTTCTCGTTCACCCCGGCTGCCGCTGACGCCCTGGAGGCCCTGCGGAGCCGTCACTCCGAGAACCATATAGAGAAACGATGTAGTGCCGTTTACTGATGTGGTTCGAGTGGAGAGCCGAGGAGTGCGACGAACACCCGCCCTGCGAGTCGGCCCATGAGTACGGAGCGGGAGCAGGTGCTGGACGCCGCACTCGAGGTTCTCCGCTCTGTCGGCTGCGACAAACTGACCGTGGTGGCCGTGTGCGAGCTGGCGGGGAGCAGACCGACACCTGGGAGGAGACCGCTCTGGGAGTGGTCGCGGAGTCAGGCGATCACGACGTCCTGCTGTGGGCGGCCGGATACGCGCTGTTCGGGATCGGCGAGGACGTCTGGGGCCCTGGAGCGTCTGCCGAGCGTGAGGTGCAGTTCATGGTTTGGCGGCAGGAAGTTCCAGACCACCATCGCCAGCCTCGAACGCCACCTGGTCACGGGCGACTTCGGCACTGACCACCGCGCTGACGCGAACGCCGCCGCCAGCCTGAGGATCGAGGCCCGACTGCGCACCTCCGCGCTGGAGCGTGGAGTGGCATGGCGACCGGTGACTCTGATGCGTCCGTTGAACTACGCCGGAGGCCTACAGAGCAACCCTCGAGCAAGGCCCGTTCACGCACGCCCGCGCCGGGAGACGTGCTAATCCCGCCTACCACGCGCGTCTGGACCAGAGCAGGGCGACCGGCACGTCGGGAACCCCGCGCACGCACGGCGCCGGCACCAGGTGGTCGGCGTGAGGGTCAGCCCCTCATCGAGGCGCACCCGAGCATGCTTCCCATTGACTGTCGAATGTCGACAAGCAATACTCTCGGCAGATCCCAGCCCTGACACGACAGAGAAGAGGCGTGGTGAACGACGCAGCGGACGCACGGTCCCATGAGGGCGCGAGCGCCTCCCACCCCCAGCCCATCGACTCCTCGCTGGTGCCCCGCTTCGCGCAGCCCGCGACCTTCTTCCGCTCCCCCTGGGTGCAGGACCTGGACGCGGTGGAGCTGGACGTCGCGCTGGTGGGAGTGCCGTACGACTGGGGAACCAACCGCAACGGCGCGCGAGGCGCGCCCGCCCAGATCAGGGAGATGTCCCGGCTGATCCGCCGTTTCAACTCGGACGGCGTGGGGCCCTTCGACCTGGTGCGGGTCTCCGACGTGGGCGACGCCCCCGTCAATCCGCTGGACCACGCAGGAGCCTTCGAAGACCTGGTCCACTACTACCGCGGCCTGCGCGACCGCGGCATCGTGCCCGTCAGCACCGGCGGTGACCACGGTCTGGCTCACCCCATCCTGCGGGGACTGTTCACGGGCGAGAAGATCGCACTGATCCACATCGACGCCCACCCCGACACCTACGACGAGTTGTACGGCAACCGCTACAACCACGGCACGATGCTCCGCCGGGGGGTGGAGGAGGACATCCTCGACCCGACCAAGTTGATCTCCATCGGCATTCGGGGCACCCGCTTCTCCCTGGACGACCGCGACTATCACGCGGCGACGGGCATGCGCCTGGTCACCATGGACGAGTTCGAGGAGATCGGCCGGCAGGGTGTCATCGAGGAGATCCGGCGAGTCGTCGGTGACGCTCCCGTGTACGTGAGTTTCGACCTGGACGCCCTGGATCCGGTGTACTGCCCGGCCACCGGAGCTCCGGAGCCCTGCGGAATGAGCATGCGCGACGCGCAGGTGATCATCCGCTCCCTGGCGCCGCTGAACCTGATCGGCGCGGACGTCAGTGAACTCATCCCCGCGCTCGACCCGTACGGTCACACCGCTGTCAACGCCGCCAATCTGATGTTCGAGATGCTGTGTGCCGTCGCCCAGTCGGTCGCCCGGCGCAAGGGCGGCGAGCAGTGAGCGCCCGCCCCGGTACGGACCGGACGCCGGACGCGCGCCCCGCCCTCGGCGGCCACCAGGATCTCTTCTACACCACCAGCAATACCCAGCACCTCCCGCACATCGTGCGGGGAGAGGGCATATACCTCTTCGATGCGGTCGGCACCCCCTATATAGATGTGGCGTCGGGCGCGGTCGTGAACAACCTCGGCCAGGGCAACGAGCGCGTGCTCGCGGCGATGGCCGAGCAGGGCCGCAAGCTCACCTTCTCGTACGTCCGGGTGTCCCGGCACGAACCCAACCGGATGGTCGCCGACAGGGTCGCCGCGCTGGCGGGGCCGGGGTACGAACGCGTGCACCTCTCCTCGGGCGGCTCGGAGGCCAACGAGATGGCGCTGAAGTTCCTGCGCCAGTACGCCTATGCCACAGGCCAGCGGGACCGTACCCGGGTCATCTCGTGCGTGCCGTCCTACCACGGGGCGACCCTGCTCACGATGGCGATCACCGGTGAGCCGGAGTACGAGGCCGTCTACGACGGCATGATCACGTTCTCCGAGAAGATCCCCGCGCCACTCGCCTACCGCACTCCGGACGGCATCAGTGCGGAGGAGAACGCCCGCAGAACCGTGGACGCGCTGGAGGAAACGATCCTGCGTCTGGGGCCGGAGAAGGTGCTCGCCTTTGTGATCGAGCCGGTGGGCGGTGTGTCGACGGGTGCCAACGTACCGGCCGGCCGCTTCTTCGCCGACGTCCGTGAGGTGTGCGACCGCTACGGGGTGTACCTGGTCTTCGACGAGGTGATGACCGCCTGCCGCACCGGCACCTTCCTGGCCGCCCACCAGTGGCCCGAGGCACGCCCCGACGTTGTCGTCCTCGCCAAGGGACTGGGAGCCGGGTACACGCCCCTGGGCGCGATGCTGGCCCCCGCCCGCATGGTCGACGAGCTCGCCGGACTGACCGGGTTCAACCTCTCGCACACCTACAACGCCAACCCCATCACCTGCGCCGGCGCGGTCGCCGTCCTCGACGAACTGGTGGAGCGCGATCTGCTGGGCAACGCCCGCCGGATGGGCGACCACCTGCGAATCCGGCTCGAGGAACTGGGCAAGAACTCGCCGCTCGTGGGCGACGTCCGCGGACTGGGTCTCCTGCAGGCCGTCGAGATCGTCGCCGACAAGGAGACGAAGGCCACTCTCCCCCGCGAGGTCCGCGCCCCCGACCGGATCCGTGAACTCGGCCTGCGACACGGGCTGATGCTCTACGCCAGGCAGCAGAACGGGGGCCGGTACGGCGAGTGGTTCATGGTCGCGCCGCCCCTGGTCATCACCGAGGAGGAGGTCGACGCCATGGTCGACCGCATCGGTCGCACCCTCGACGACTTCACCGACGAACTGACGCGCGACGGGCTCCTCGGCTGACCTCGCGCCCGATTTCCGGGAGAACCTTGTGGATTACCAGGACTACAGGCATCTGCTGTTCGAGCACCGGCCGAACGGCGTGCTGCTCATCACCATCAACCGTCCCGAGGTCTACAACGCCACCAACGCCCGCCTGCACCTCGAACTCGCAGAGATCTGGCGGACGGTGGCGAAGGACGACGCGACCAAGGCCGTCGTGATCACCGGAGCGGGCAAGGCGTTCAGCGCGGGCGGCGACCTGACCATGGTCACCAACAACCTCGACGACATCACGGGCGTCCTGCGCACGGGCGAGGAGGCGCGGAGCATCGTCTACAACCTGCTCGACCTCGACAAGCCGGTGGTGTCGGCGATCAACGGCGTGGCGGTGGGGGCGGGCCTGGCGGTGGCGCTCACCGCGGACATCAGCATCATGGCCGACACCGCCCGGTTCACCGACGGCCACACCCGTCTGGGAGTGGCCTCCGGCGATCACGCCGTGATGCTGTGGCCGCTGCTGTGCGGCATGGCCAAGGCCAAGTACTACCTGCTGACCAGTGACTTCATCGACGGCACCGAGGCGGAGCGGATCGGCCTGGTGAGCAAGTGCGTTCCGCACGCCGAAGTCCTCGATCGCGCCCTGCAGGTGGCCGACCGGCTGGCCGCGGGCAGTCAACCATCACTCCGCTGGACGAAGCGGGCGCTCAACCACTGGTACAAGTCGGCCGCACCGGCCTTCGAGCTCTCGGTGGTGATGGAGATGTTCAACTTCGTCGAGCGGCACGACGTCGAGGAGGGTCTCACCGCCATCCGCGAGAAGCGAGAGCCGCGCTTCCCCTCCGGCGAGCCGGAGGTCTCGACGGGGGTCAACGGATGAACGTGCCCCATCTCCTGCGCCGCGGCGCACTGCGTCACCCTTCCCGGCCTCTGTGGCTCACGGCTGACCGGTCCCTCACCTACGCGGAAGGCGAGCAACGCCTCAACCGGGTGGCCCGGGCCCTGGGCGAACGCGGAGCCCCCGGTGACCGGGTCGCCCTGCTGATGCCCAACCGCTTCGAGGGCCTGGAGGCGTTCCTCGCCGTCATGGCCGCCGGTATGACCGCGGTGCCCCTCAACACCCGGCTGACGGCGGACGAACACGCCTACATAGTCCGGGACTCCGGCGCCCGGATCGTCGTCCACGCCGCCGAGTTCGCCGACACGGCGGCCGACATCCGTGCCGCGACGACGGACGTGGCGCACTGGATCGTCGTGGACGGCGACGGCGGCGCCGACGACTACGAGAAACTGGCCACCACCGGCAGCGCCGAGGCACCGGACACCGATCCGGCACCCGACGACCTGGCCTGGCTCTTTTACACCTCCGGAACCACCGGGGCGCCCAAGGGCGCCATGGAGACCCATCGCAACCTGCTGACCATGGCCCAGCACATGCTGTTGGACCTGGTGCCCGACGCGGCGCCCACCGACGTCGTCCTGCACGCCGCGCCCATCTCGCACGGCACCGCGAGCTGCATGCTGCCGCACCTCACGGTCGGCGCCGCACAGGCCTTCCCGCTGACCCGCAGCTTCGAGCCGGCGGCCTTCTTCGAGGCCGTACAGCGGTATCGGGTCACCACGGTCTTCCTGGCCCCCACCATGATCAACAGGCTGACGCTCAGCGATCGGCGCACGGCCTACGACCTGTCCAGCCTCAAGACGGTCGTCTACGGCGGCGGGCCGATGTACACCGACCAGCTGCACGCCGCGATGGACGCGTTCGGCCCCGTCTTCGCCCAGATCTACGGGCAGGGTGAGGCCCCCATGACGGTTTCGGTGCTCCCCAAGGCCGAGCATGTCACCGGCGGCGACCCGGCACGGGAGCGGCGGCTGGCCTCCGTCGGCCGTGAATGCGCCGCCGTACGGGTCCGGGTCGTCGACGAGGACGACAGGCCGCTGCCGCCCGGCGAGAAGGGCGAGATCGTCGTGCGCGGCGACCTGGTCATGCCGGGCTACTGGAACCGGCCGGAGGCCACCGCCGAGACCCTGCGCGGCGGCTGGCTGCACACCGGGGACGTGGGCCACCTCGACGATGAGGGCTACCTCTACATCACCGACCGGATGAAGGACCTGATCATCAGCGGCGGGGCGAACCTCTACCCGCGTGAGATCGAAGAGGTGATCTGCCTGCACCCCGGTGTCGCCGAGGTCGCGGTGATCGGGGTCCCCGACCCCGACTGGGGCGAGTCGGTCAAAGCCCTGGTGGTCCCCCGCGCGGGGGCCGAACTCACCGCCGAGGACGTCATCGCCTTCTGCCGGGAGCACATGTCCTCGTACAAGAAACCCCGCTCCGTGGAGTTCCTCGGCGAACTGCCGAAGAGCGCCTACGGCAAGGTCCTCAAACGCCAACTGCGTGACCCTTACTGGGAGGGGCATGAACGCCGTGTCTGACATCGCGAACATCACGGGTGCCGTCGACGAGGCCCGGCTGGGCACCCTGGTCGGCGACCTCGCCGCCTTCGGCGCGCGCCCCGACGGAGGGGTCGACCGCCAGGCCCTCACGCCCGAGGACTTCAAGTCCCGCAGATTTCTGGTCGACCTCGCGCGCTCCTACGGTGCGCAGGCCTACCGCGACTCCATCGGCAACCTGTTCTTCCGCAGGCCCGGACAGGACGCCGACGCGGCCCCGGTCGTCACCGGAAGCCACGCCGACAGCCAGCCCACCGGCGGCCGGCTCGACGGAGCCTACGGAGTGTGCGCGGGCCTGGAGGTGCTGGCCGCCCTCGCCGACAGCGGCGTGGCGCACCGGCGCCCCATCGAGGTCGCAGTGTGGACCAACGAGGAGGGCTGCCGCTTCGCCCCCGGTTCCATGGGGGCGTCCGCCTTCACCGAACCGTCGCTCCTCGACGGTTTCCTGGCCACCGCGGACACGACGGGACGCACCGTCGGCGAGGAGCTGGCCGAGGCCGACCCGCTCTTCGCCGATGTTCCCCTCCGTCCCCTCGGGACCCCTGTCCACGCCTTCGTGGAGACCCACATCGAACAGGGCCCCGTGATGGCCGACGCCGGGGTGACCATCGGTGTCGTACGCGGCATCCAGGGGACCCGCTGGTACGAGATCACCGTCGACGGAATCGCGGCACACGCCGGCAGCACCCCCCGTGCCAACCGCCAGGACGCCCTGCGTGCCGCGACCGAGATCGCGACGGGCGTCTACGCGGCGTTCGACGCCGGTGACGAACGGCTGCGGATGACCATCGGCCGGCTGACGGTCGGTCCCGGTTCCGTCAACGTCGTCCCCGAGCAGGTACGGATGACCGTGGACGTGCGGCATCCCGAGGAGGCGGTGCTCGACGCCGTGGAGGAGCGGCTGCGCGAACTGACCGCCGCCCACGCCGGCCGGGCCCGTCTGGAACGCACCATGGCGATGCCGCCGACCGGGTTCGACGGCCGGATCCGTGACACCGTCCGTGAGGCAGCACGGGATCTGAAACTGTCCGCCATGGAGATCGACTCGGGCGCCTTCCACGACTCCCTCCACCTGGCCCGGCACTGCCCCACCGGCATGATCTTCGTGCCCAGCGTCGACGGACTCAGCCACAACCCCGCCGAACACACCGCCCTCTCGGACCTCGCGGCCGGTACCAGGGTCCTCGCCGCGTCCCTGATCCGGCTGGCCCAGAACTGACCACCACGCCACGATCCTCCGCCGCCCGCCCAGCGGCGGGAAAGGAACAGTCATGACCGTCCAGGACAGCCCGACCATCGAAATGCCGACCAGCGGATTCCGTCGCGAGGACTTCGTCTCGCCGGACATCCTCGAGGAGGAGATGGAGCGGATCTTCCGCAAGAACTGGATGTACGTCGCTCACACGAGTCAGCTGGCGAAGCCCGGCGACTTCGTCCGCCATGACCTCGCGGGCGAGAGCGTGATCGTGGTGCGCACCCGCTCGGGCGAGCTGCGCGCGCTGTACAACTTCTGCACCCACCGCGGCGCCCAGCTGTTGGAGGAGACCTCCGGCAGCTGCGGGCGGGCGATCACCTGCACCTACCACGGCTGGACCTTCGACTACGACGGTGAGCTGCGCTCGGCGCCCAGGATGCAGCCGGACTTCGACAAGACGCCCCATGGGCTCAAGCACGCCTGGGTGGACACCTGGAACGGGCTGGTCTTCGTGTCCCTCGCCGACGAGCGCCCGCCGTCCGTCGCCGAACGGCTCCCCGACGCCGACTTCGGTGAGCACCAGCTGGAGCGGGCGAAGGTCGCGGTGGAGTACCGCACCGTGATCGAGGCGAACTGGAAGATCGTGTGGGAGAACGGAGGTGAGTGCTACCACTGCGCGATCAACCACCCGGAACTCGGCCGGGTCATGAGCGTCACCCGCACCGGGGCCTCGGAGTCCCACTCGCTCGTCGCCGACTACCGCTTCGACCGCAAGTTCCCTCTGCTGGAAGGCATGCACACCCTCACCATGGACGGTCAGTTCCGCTCCAAGCGGCTGCTCGGCGATCCGGACAGCCCTCCGGAGGGCATGCGCTTCCTGAACTGGCATTCCAGCATCTTCGAGCTGACCGCCGCCGCCGACCACGCCCACATCCAGACGTTCAAGCCCCTGTCCACCACGCGCACCGAGGTGCGACTGGTGCTGATGGTGCACGCCGACGCGGTCGAGAACGAGGACTACGACGCCGAGGGGATCTTCGAACTGCACCGCATCGCCCGCGGCCAGGACAGCGGACTGTGCGAGAAGACCCAGCGGGGGATCGGCTCCCGGCACTACCAGCCGGGACCGTACAACACGGTGTACGAGTACTCCAGCCAGCAGTTCCGCCACCTGTACCAGCAGGCCATGGGGCAGCTGTGATGACGGCGACGACACGTGCTCTTGTCTACCTCGCGCCGGATCAGCCGCTTGCGGACCGGACGCTGACCCTGGGCGCCCCTCGTCCGGGCGAGGTTCAGGTGCGGCTGCGGGCCAGCGGGGTCTGCCACTCCGACCTACACTCCCGGGACGGCGACTGGGGCACGCCCACACCCATCGTGCTGGGCCACGAGGGGGCAGGTGTAGTCGAGCGGGTCGGCGAGGGGGTGCGGGACGTCGTACCCGGTGACCACGTGGTGCTCGCCTGGGCGGCGCCGTGCCGCCGTTGCCGGCACTGCGTGGCGGGAAAGGCCTGGGCGTGTCGGAACAACCGTTGCGAGGACAACCTCCTGCCCGACGGGACCGCGCGTCTGGCCATGGACGGCGAGCCCGTGCTGCAGCACATCGGACTGGGCACCTTCTCCGAACGGGCGGTGGTCGCCGAGTCGGCCGTGATCCCCCTTCCCAAGGAGATCCCCTGGGATGTGGCGAGCCTCCTGGGCTGCGGTGTCGCCACCGGTGTCGGCGCGGTCTTCAACAGCGCCCAGGTACGCCCCGGTGATGCGGTGGCCGTCATCGGCTGCGGCGGCGTGGGACTGTCCGCCGTGATGGGCGCCCGTGCGGCCGGCGCCCATCCGGTGATCGCGATCGATCTCTCCCCCGAGAAGCTCGCGCTGGCCGAGGAACTCGGCGCCACCCACACCGTGCTCGGTGGCGACGACCCGGCGGCCGTGGTCGCCGCCGTGCGGGACATCGTGGACGACGGGGTCGACCACGCCTTCGAGTGCGCCGGGCATCCGGCCACCATGAGTCTGAGCACGGCCGTGCTCGGCGTGGGCGGTACCGCGGTCCTCGTCGGGATGCCGCCGTCCGGGACGAAGTTCGCGCTGGACCCGCTGGCACTGAGCATGTCAGGACAGCGAGTGGTCGGCTGCACCTACGGGGCCAGCGTCCCCGCGGTCGACTTCCCCCGCCTCGCCCGCCTCTACCTCGCCGGGCTCCTCCCCGTCGGCGAACTGATCAGCCACCGCATCGGACTCGGCGAGGTGGACCAGGCACTGGACGCCCTGCGCCGCCGCGAAAGGGCGCGTTCGGTCGTCATGTTCGACTGACTCGCCCGTGCGACTGACTCGCCGGTTCGGCGATTCCGTGTCGGCGACGGCCGGGCACGCGATCCGCTCCGGCCACCCCACCCCGCCCCGACCCATCCGGACAGGTCTTCCTGGGACAGCGCTTCGAACACGCCTCAGCTCCCCGCCCGTCCGGCATCCGGACCCATCACCGCCTTCCCACCGGAGAACAGCACTCATGCCGACCCCCGAACCACCTCCCGTCCTGCGGCACTTCATCGACGGCCGGTTCGCCGACGGCGAGACCGAGACCGGCTACGACATCATCGATCCCGCCACCGGCGACCTCATGGCAACCGCTCCCCACGGCACCACCGAGGACGTGGACCGCGCCGTCACCGCCGCACGGCGCGCCCTCGAATCAGGGTGGGGTGCGAGCACACCCGGCGAACGCGCCCACGCCCTGCTCAAACTCGCGGACCGGCTGGAAGAGCACCTGGGCGATCTGGCCGAGCTCGAGGCCCGCAACGCAGGCAAGCCGATCGCCGCGTCGGAGCACGAGATGCGGCTGAACCTCGACCATCTGCGGTTCTTCGCCGGTGCGGCCCGCTCCCTGCAGAACGCCGCCGCGGGCGAGTACGCGCCCGGCCGGACCTCGCTGCTGCGCCGGGAGCCGGTCGGTGTGGTCGGCGGCATCGCACCGTGGAACTACCCGCTGATGATGGCCATCTGGAAGGCGGCACCGGCCCTGGCCACCGGCAACACGGTCGTGCTCAAGCCGTCCGAGACCACACCGCTGACCGCCCTGCGCCTCGCCGAACTGGCGGACGGCGTGCTGCCGCCCGGTGTGCTCAACGTCGTCCTCGGCGCCGGGGAGACCGGCGAGGCCATCGTCCGCCACCCCGGGGTGGACATGGTCTCGCTGACCGGTTCGGTGGAGTCCGGCCGCAGGGTCGCCCAGGTGGCCGCGGAGTCCCTGAAGCGCACGCACCTCGAACTCGGCGGCAAGGCCCCTGTCCTGGTCTTCGAGGACGCCGACCTGGAAACCGCCCTGAACGGGATCGCCTCCGCCGCGTTCTACAACGCCGGACAGGACTGCACCGCCGCCACCCGTGTCCTGGCCGCCGACCGGGTGTACGAGGCGGTCGTCAGCGGTCTCGCCGAGCGGGCGAAGGCGCTGCGCACCGGCGACACCATGAGCCGTGACATCGACCTGGGCCCCCTGAACAACCCGCGCCAGCGCGACCGGGTCGAGGGCTTCCTCGACCGGCGTCCGGCCCACGCCGAACTGGTCACGGGCGGCAACCGGCCACAACAGGCGGGCTACTTCCTGGAACCCGCCGTGATCGCCGGAGTGGCCCAGGACGACGAACTCGTGCAGCGGGAGATCTTCGGACCGGTGGTCACCGTGCAGAGGTTCACCGACGAGACCGAGGCGATCCGCTGCGCGCACGACACCCCCTACGGTCTCGCGGCCTCGATCTGGACCCGCGACGTGGGCCGCGCACTGCGCCTGTCCAAGGCCCTTCATTTCGGATGCGTGTGGGTCAACGGGCATCAGAGCGTCGTGGCCGAGATGCCGCACGGCGGCTTCGGTCAGTCCGGGCACGGCAAGGACCTGTCGCTGGCCGCTCTGGACCACTACGCCGACCTCAAGCACGTCATGGTGACCCTCTCATGACCGGCGAGCGACACACCGCCAGACGTCATTCGGTGGCCGTCATCCCCGGCGACGGCATCGGCTCCGAGGTGGTCCCCGCCGCCGTCGCCGCGGTGGACGCCGTCGCGGCGGTGCACGGCTTCACCGTGCGCTGGACGGAGTACCCGTGGGGCTCGGACCACTACCGGCGCCACGGAAGGATGATGGCGGTCGACGGGCTGGACCTGCTCTCCCGGCACGACGCGATCCTGCTGGGCGCCGTCGGAACACCGGACATCCCCGACGACGTCACCCTGTGGGGGCTGCTGATCCCCATCCGGCGCCAGTTCGACCAGTACGTCAATCTGCGGCCGGTGCGTTCGATGCCTGGCGTCCGCGGCCCGCTGCGCGATGCGAACGACATCGATCTGGTGATCGTGCGTGAGAACGTCGAGGGCGAGTACTCGGAGATCGGCGGCCGGTTCCACCGCGGGCGGCCCGAGGAGATGGCGATCCAGGAGGCCGTCTTCACCCGGGCGGGAGTGGCACGGGTGGCCGGCTACGCGGCCCGGCTCGCGAGCGAGCGGCGCGGCGGGCTGACCTCGGCGACCAAGTCCAACGGGATCATCCACACCATGCCGTTCTGGGACGAGGTGGTCGCCGAGACCGTCGCCGCGTCGCCCGGGGTGGCACTGCGCAAGGTTCTCATCGACGCTCTCGCCGCCGAACTGGTACTGCGTCCCGAGCGGTTCGACGTGATCGTGGCGTCCAACCTGTTCGGCGACATCCTTTCCGACCTGGCCTCCGCCCTCACCGGTTCCATAGGACTCGCCGCGAGCGCCAACCTCAACCCCGAGCGGAAGCATCCGTCGCTGTTCGAACCCGTGCACGGTTCCGCCCCTGACATCGCGGGCAAGGGCATCGCCAACCCCGTGGGGCAGATCTGGTCGGCGGCGCTGATGCTGCGCCATCTCGGCGAGGAGACGGCCGCGCAGGCCCTGCTGGACGCCGTCGACGCGGCTCTGGCGGCGGGAGTACTCACCCCCGACCTCGGCGGGAACGCCACGACCGGCGACTTCGTCTCCGCGGTCGTCACCACGATCACCGCCACGGCCAGCACCACAGCGGACAGGAGCACCGGATCATGAGAACACAGGGGTTGTACATCGGCGGTGCCTGGCAGCACCCGGACACGACCTTCACGGTCACCGACCCCTGGGACGGCACGGTCGTCGGGAGAGTGGCCTCCGCGGAAGCGCACCAGGCCGCCGCCGCGGTGGACGCCGCCGTCGCCGCCGACTGCCCGGCCGCCCATGAACGGGCCCGGATGCTGCGCCGTACGGCCGACCTCGTGGAGGAGCGGGCCGAGCTGTTCGCACAGACCATCCGGGCCGAGGCGGGCAAGCCCATCAGCGCGGCCCGAGGCGAGGTGGGCCGGGCGGTGGACACGCTGCGGCTGTCCGCGGAGGAGGCCCGCCGGCTCGCGGGCGAGGCGATCCCCATGGACGCGGTCGCGGCGGGCGAGGGTCTGCTCGCCTTCACCGTGCCCCGGCCGGTCGGCCCGGTGGCCGCGATCACCCCGTTCAACTTTCCGCTGAACCTGGTCGCCCACAAGGTCGGCCCGGCTGTCGCCGCCGGGTGCCCGGTGCTGCTGAAACCGTCGGAGCGGACTCCGCTCACCGCCGGTCTGCTGGTGGAGTGTTTCGACGAAGCCGGTCTGCCCGCGGGCATGCTGAACCTCGTCACCGGCGACCCCGGCACCGTGGTGGGCACATGGACGGACGATCCGCGGGTGTCCGTGCTCACCTTCACCGGCTCGGCCTCGGTGGGCTGGTCCCTCAAACAGCGCTCCCCCGCCAAGCGCCACGTCCTGGAGCTGGGCTCCAACACCGCGATGGTGGTCGCCGACGACGCCGATCTCGACGCGGCGGTGCAGGCCGCCGTCACCGCGGCCTTCACCTACTCCGGCCAGGCCTGCATCTCCCTGCAACGGGTCTACGTCACCCCGGGCGCGGCAGAGCCGTTCCTGGAGCGGCTGGCCAAGGCCGCCGAGTCCCTGGTGTCGGGCGACCCGAAGGACGAGAGCACCGTCGTCGGACCGCTCATCAGCGCGGAGGCCACGCAGCGAGTGCGCTCCTGGGTGGAGGCGGCCCTGAGCAGCGGGGCGTCGCTGCGGGCCGGCGGCGATGTCACGGACGGTGTCCTGCGGCCCACCGTGCTGGCGGACGTGCCCTCCGACGCGTCGGTGATGTGCGAGGAGGTCTTCGGGCCGGTCGTATCGGTGAACACGGTGCCCGACCTGGACGCCGCCGTACGCGAGGTCAACGCCTCCCGCTTCGGCCTCAACACCGCCGTCTTCACGGCCTCCACGGCCACGGCGCTGAAGTACGTACGCCAGGCTGAGGCGGGCGCGGTGCTGGTCAACCTCGCGCCCTCGTTCCGCACCGACCACATGCCCTACGGGGGCGTGAAGGACTCCGGAGAAGGCCGCGAAGGCGTGCCCTACGCGGTTCGGGCGCTACTCGATCCCAAGCTGGTGATTCTCGGGGGCTGAGAGGACGCTCCCGGAAGCCGACAGAAAGGCACTTGGTGCACGACATAGTCGCCCTCGACGCCCACGCCCTCTCCCGGGCCGTCCGACAGCGCACCGTCTCCTGCGTCGAGGTCATGCAGGCATACCTCAGCCACATCGAACTCGTGAACCCGCAGGTGAACGCGATCGTGGGCATGCAGGACCCAGAAGTGTCGATCGCCCTGGCCCGTGAACGGGACGACCAGCTGAGCCGGGGTGAGTACCTCGGCTGGATGCACGGATTCCCGCACGCGGTGAAGGACCTCGCAGCCGCCGCCGGACTGCCCTTCACCATGTGTTCACCACTGTTCGAAGACCGCGTGGCGGCCGAGGACGACGTGTTCGTGACACGGCTGCGAGCCGCCGGCGCGATCGTCATCGGCAAGACCAACGCACCCGAGTTCGGGCTCGGTTCGCAGACCTACAACGCGCTCTGGGGGGCCACCGGGAACGCATACGCACCGGACCTGACAGCCGGTGGAAGCAGCGGTGGCGCGGCGGCGGCGGTGGCTCTGCGGATGGTGCCCGTGGCGGACGGCAGCGACTACATGGGCTCGCTGCGTAATCCTGCCGCCTTCAACAACGTCTTCGGCCTGCGGCCCAGCGCGGGGCGCGTGCCCGAACCCGGTTTCGTGGTCTCACCCTCGGTCGTGGGGCCGATGGCGCGCACCACTGAGGACCTGGCCGCTCTGCTGTCCGTGATGGCCGGCGCCGACCCCGGCTCACCGCTGTCCCTCGCCGACGACCCCGGCGTCTTCGCCCGCGGGCTCGACGGCGACTTCCGGGGGACTCGCATCGCCTGGGTGGGGGACTGGAACGGCTATCTGGCCACGGAACCCGGCCTGATGGCGCTCTGCGAGTCCTCCTTCGACGTCTTCGAGTCCCTGGGTTGCACCGTTGAGAGCGCGCTTCCCGCGTTTGCGCCGGAGAGGATCTGGAAGACCTTCCTGACCTGGCGCTGGTGGAGCAACGCGGCGTCCGGGCATGCCTTTTACCAGGATCCTGTGCACCGGGCCAGGCTCAAGCCCGAAGCCGTGTGGGAGATCGAGAACGGGCTTCGGCTGAGCGGGCTGGACGTCTCCACGGCGGCTGCCGAACGCACCGCCCTGTATGCGGCCGTACAGGACCTCTTCGGGACCTACGACTTCGTCCTGGCGCCGTCCGCTCAGGTCTTCCCGTTCGACAAGAGCCTGCACTGGCCGACCGAGATCGACGGCCGGTCCATGGACACCTATCACCGTTGGATGGAGACCGTGGCCTGCTGGTCACTGACCGGGCTACCGGTCCTGGGGATGCCGGTCGGCTTCAACGGGCAGGGACTGCCCATGGGCGTGCAGTTGATCGGCCGCCACCAGGCCGACCTGGCGGTGCTTCAACTGGGACACGCCTATGAGCAGGCCGCTCAGTGGGTGACCCGGACGCCGCCTCCTCTACTGACCGTCGGTACCTGACAGTCGTGCGGCCCCGGAAGACGCCTCTCTTCCGGGGCCACCGCCAGAATGCCACCCTCGTCGGCAGTCCGTCGGCGATCAGCGCGGGAACACTGATCGCGGGGAAAGCGAGCACCGGCACGGCGGTCAATGGCCATACGGCCCGCATCAGTTCGGCGTCGCCTCGAACGCTTCCAGGTCCGAGCCCTGCTCGAACGAAGGCTCGGCCGTGACGGGCGTGAGCAGAGTCCGTCCGCCGCTCAGGAACTCCTGGAACTGGCCGACGACTGTTCCTCTTCTTGCTCGGTCCACTCCCCCGCCACCGCGGAGGAGTGGTGCCGCACGGCGGTCCGGATTTCGTCGTCCCCGACCGCCTGCACGTCGGGCAGCATCGTCGCCCTCAGGTTCTCGAAGAGCAGCAGCTGCCAGAGCGGGGACGCCTCCGCGACCAGGGGCAGCTCATCGATCTCCTCGAGGTCGTACCCAGCGATCAGCTTTGCCACCGCGTCGCCCAACGGCCGCTCTGCGGAAGGAGCGTTGGGTCGGACCCGATGCCGCGCAGCACCGCGACACGTCCGGGTGCCGCAACGCTGCGGGAAGGCAGCGCCGGCATGTCCGCCGGGCTCCGAAGCTCCGGTGTGCTCATCGCCTCCGGCGCGAGCCGCACGTCGGAGACGGTCCGGCCGAGCGGACCCTCCATGGCCATGTACTGAAGACCGAGCGGGAACTTCATTCGCGGCACCCCCGACCACTCAGGGACCAGCCCCGCAGTGGGCCGCAGCCCCACCACTGCGCAACAGGCGGCCGGCCGCCGGAGGACCCGCCCGGCATGCGCGAGGAATCCCAGGGGTCGAGGGTGCGCCGTGCGCGCCGCCGGCTGCGCTGATCGGTATTGATCTCACGGAGACCGCCACGCCATGCAGCGGGCCGAGCCTCGCCGGCTGCCACCGCTCTGTCGGCCTGCCGAGCCTGTTCCAGCGCCTCCTCAGGACGGACCTCGACCAGGGCGTTCAGACGCGGATAGGGCTGGTCGATCCCATCCGAGAAAGACCGGACGGTGTCCTCGGCGGTCCCGCTCCTGCCGCGGACAACCGTCACGGCAACAGCTTCCCCGCCTCCGTCAGGGCGTCGCCCAGGATCGCCGTGATCCTGTCGAACTCCGCCTGCCCGGCGATCAACGGAGGCGAGAGCTGCAGCAGCGGGCTGGCCCGGTCGTCCGTGCGGCAGATGAGTCCGCTGTCGAAGATCCGCGGCGAGACGAAGTCGTGGAGGATCCGGCGCGACTGTTCGGCGTCGAAGGTCTCCCGGGTGTCCGGGTCACTGACCAGTTCGATCGTGTAGAAGAATCCGCCGCCCCGGATGTCTCCGACGATGGGCAGGGACAGCAACTGCCGCAGGGTCGCCTCGAACGCTCCCTGGTTCTCGGCGACGTGCTCGACGATCCGTTCCCGCCGCATGATCTCCAGGTTCTTCAGCGCGATGGCCGCGCTCACCGGGTGGGCGCCGAAGGTCAGGCCATGCAGGAACATCGAGCCCCGCTCCAGGAATGGGGCTGCCATCTCCTCGGAGGCGATGACCGCTCCGATCGGCGCGTAGCCGGACGACAGGCCCTTCGCGCAGGTGATCAGATCCGGGCGGATGCCGTACCGGGTGGAGGCGAACCACTCCCCCATGCGGCCGAATCCCGTGATGACCTCGTCGGCGCACAGAAGGATGCCGTACCGGTCGCAGATCGCCCGTACGCCCTCGAAGTAGCCGGCCGGAGCGGTCAACGCCCCGCCCACGTTCTGTACCGGCTCCATGATCACCATGGCTATGCTGGACGGCCCCTCACGCAGGATGGCCTGCTCCAGGTCGTCCAGCAGGAAGGCGCAGAACTGCGCGTCGGTCTCCTCGGCCGGGCGGCGGAACCGTGCGGTGTTGCGCGTCCTGACCGCACCCGGCACCAGTGGTTCGAACGGCAGTCGTGCGCCGGGCACACCGTTGATCGACAGCGCGCCCAACGAGGTGCCGTGCCAGGCCATGTGCCGCGACACGACCTTCCAGCGCCGCTCGCCGCGCTCCTGGTGGTACTGGCAGGCCAGCTTCCACGCTGTCTCCACCGCGTCGGCGCCTCCGGACACGAAGAAGACGCGCTCCAGTCCCTCTGGGGCGAGATCGGCGACCTCGGCGGCCAGTTCGATGGCGCGTGGATGGGCATAGCTCCAGTTCGGGTAGTAGGGGAGCTCTTCCAGCTGGGCTGCTGCCGCCCGGCCGATCTCGGCGCCGTGGGAGTAGCCGATCTGCACGCAGAACAGTCCGGCCAGCCCGTCCAGGAAACGGCGCCCGTGCGCATCCTCGACGGTGCAGCCGTCGCCTCGGACGATGACAGGCAGACTGCCGTCCTCGACCCGTGACATCTCCGTGTAGTGCGGCCAGAGGTGACGTCGCGCCTTGGCCTGGAGATCCGTGAAAGCCATTCTTCCTCCTGTTGATGACCTGACTTCGGGCCGACCCGATGGGGACGGGCCGGTGGCGAAGTGGGAAGTGGTGTCAGAGGTCGAGGACGAGTCGGGGGCCGCGGCAGCGGCTGACGCAGATGAGCATCGTGGTGCCCGACTCGTGTTCCTCCGGTGTGAGGAGTTCGTCGCGGTGGTCCGGGACACCGTCCAGGACCGTGGTCTCGCAGGTGCCGCAGACGCCTTCGCCGCAGGAGAACGGGGCGGTGGGCAGTACCTCACGCACGGCGTCGAGCACGGTCGTATCGGGCGCAACGGTCACCCGGATGCCACTGCGCCGCAGTTCCACCTCGAAAGCCGCGGACGTCTCTTGGGTGGCCGCGGCCGGGGCGGGGTCGGCCGCGGCGAAGCGCTCGAAGTGCACGGTGGGCTGGTCCGGCCGCTCCGCGCACAGGGAGCGGACGGCCCGCAGCAGGCCCTCGGGTCCGCAGCAGTACACGGCCGCCTCCGGAGGGGCATCGCGCAGCTGTGCCCCGATGTCGGGCAGGCCCGCTTCGTCCTGGGGGGCGAGCGACACCTTGCCCCCGCTCAGGTCGCCGATCTCGTCGAGGAAGGCCATGGAGGGGCGCGTGCGTCCTCCGTACAGCAGGGACCAGGGGGTCCCTGCCGCGGCCGCCTGCCGCATCATCGGCAGGAGGGGCGTGATGCCTATCCCGCCGGCGATGAACAGGTACGCCGGAGCGTCGACCAGCCGGAAGTGGTTGCGGGGGCCGGCGACATCCAGCGAGTCGCCCGTTTGTACCGTTGCGTGGATCTCGCGCGAGCCTCCTCGGGAGTCCTCGGCCAGAAGGACGGCGACGCGGTATTCATGTCGGTTCGCGGGGTCGCCGCACAGCGAGTACTGGCGGGTCAGCCCGGAGGGCAGCCGCAGGTCGAGGTGCGCGCCCGGTGTCCACTCGGGCAGCGGTGTCCCCGCCGGATCGGCGAGGGTGAGCGACAGCACTCCGTCGGCCTCGTACCGCATGCGGGTGACGGTGAGCCGGAGAGCAGGCGTGCCGGTCATTCGGACACCGCGATGACTACCTTGCCGACGTGAGCCTTCCGGACGAAGTACTCGTGCGCGCGCGGCAGTTCACGAAGCGGGAAGACCTTGTCCACGACCGGACGCAGCTCGCCTGACTCGATGTGGCGGACCAGCTCGACGAAGGAGTCGCGCTCGGGGTTGGCGACGCCGATCATGGTGAGGTCCTTGTAGATGAGATCGCGCAGGTCGATAGGTGGCACAGGTCCCGCGATCGCGCCGCCGGTGACGTACCGGCCGCCGCGCCGCAGCACCCGGAGCATGTCGGTGAGGGCCGGTCCGCCGGTCACGTCGGCCACGACGTCCACCGACCGCTCACCGACGAGCCGGTGCACCGCGCCGGCGAGGTCGCCCTCTTCCCGGGGAATGAAGAAGTCGGCTCCCAGCTCCCGGACCGCGGCCTCCTTCGACGCGCCGGCGACGGCCACCACCCGGGCTCCGCGCAGGCGGGCCAGCTGGACGTTGGCAGAGCCGACTCCTCCCGACGCACCGGTGACCAGGACCGTCTCCCCCTCGTGCACCTGGGTGCGCTGCAGCATCTCCTCCGCCGTGGAGTAGGCACACGGGAAGCAGGCGAGTTCGGCGTCACTCAGTTCGGTACGGACGGGGAAGGCGTTCTCGGCCGCGACCGCCGCGTACTCGGCGTAGCCGCCGTCGCACTCGCTGCCCACGAAGACCACACCGCGAGCCCAGCGCGGCAGGCGCGCGTCCCGGATCACAGGGTCGACGATCACTCGCTCTCCTGTGCGATCCGCCGGGACGCCCTCCCCCACGGCGACGATCTCGCCGGCGATGGCCGCGCCCTGCACCCGGGGGAAGCCGAGCGGGTTCCGGTCCCAGGTCATGTCGGCGTCTTCCTGCTGCAGCCCGCGCAGGCCGATCTCGGGGGTCAGCGCACCGGTCACCCCAGGGGAGTACCATCCGGTTCGAGTGTTGATGTCCGTGTTGTTCACGCTGGATGCCTTGACGCTGATAAGCACCTGCCCCGACGCCAGGGACGGCACCGGATAGTCCTCGCGATACACCAGCTTGTCGATGCCTCCGTGACCGGTCAGCACCATGGCGCGCATGACTTCGGGAACCATGACCGCACCCTTCCTCTCTGTCGCAGGGGTGGTGGAACGTGACCCAACCAGAGAGAGTGTCGAATGTCGACACATACTCCCCCGCCGCCTCCGGGCGCGCAAGGGTGTTGACACGTGGGCCACACGCGCAGACGGTCGGAAACATTTCCGTAACGCCGCGAGATCCTGTGTTAAATGTCCATTCAGGGGGTTGACCTGTCGAATGTCGACAGAGATTCTGTCGGGCACCAAGGCTGCACGAGAGAGCCCGGCTAACGCAAGGAGCGGTTATGCGGCGAAGAGTGCTCTATTCGATCTGTACGGCGACGGGTCTCGGTCTCGTCCTGGCCGCATGCGGAGGCGGGACCACCGCCGGCGGATCGGGAAGCGGATCAGTGACGTTCGTGTCCTGGGGCGGGGCCTTCCAGGACGCACAGCAGAAGGCGTGGACCGACCCGTTCACCAAGAAGACCGGCGCCGAGGTCGTACAGGACGGACCCACCGACTACTCCAAGCTCAAGGCCATGGTGCAGGCCGGGAACGTCTCCTGGGACGTCATGGACGTCGACGCGAACGTCGCGATCAAGGAATGCGGGACCCTGTTCCAGAAGATCGACACCAAGACCGTCGACACCTCGAAGATCGACCCGAAGCTCGACATCGGGGAGTGCGGAGTACCGGTCGTCCAGCAGTCCATCGTCATGGTCTACGACAAGAAAAAGTTCGCGGACAACCCGCCCACGAGCATGGCGGACTTCTTCGACCTCAAGAAGTACCCGGGCAAGCGCGGCGTCTACAACACCGCGGCGCCGGGCCTGCTCGAACAGGCGCTCCTCGCCGACGGCGTGGCCGCGGACCAGCTGTACCCCCTCGATGTGGACCGGGCGCTGAAGAAGCTCGACAGCATACGCGGCAGCATCTCCTGGTACGCCCAGCCGACCCAGTCCACCGAGCAGCTCAACTCCGGCTCGGTCTCCATGGCTCTGGTCTACAACGGCCGGGCGCACGCAGCGGTCAAGGACGGCGCGGACTACGCACCGGTGTGGAGCACCGCCTTCCGGACCACGGACGCTCTCGTGATTCCCAAGGGCGCTCCCAACAAGGGTGCGGCGGAGAAACTCCTCAGCTACATCGCCACTCCTGAGGCTCAGGCGGCCCTCACCGAGTCCATCCCCTACGCGCCCACGACGGTGAACACCTCCCCCAAGGTCGACGCACTGACCGAGGAATTCCTGCCGACCTCGGCGAAGGCTCTGCCGCAGACCCATGTCATCGACATGAACTGGTGGGCCAACAACAACGACGACGCATTGCAGGCCTGGACCAAGTGGCAGACGGGATGAGGCCATGACCTCAACGGGCTCCCCCACCATGCCGAGAAGCGGGACCACGCCTCCGGCGGCGTCGGCACAGGCTCCGGCCCGCCGACGCCGCCTCGGCTGGGGCGCGTTGGCCGTGCCGGCGCTCGCCGTCTCGCTGGCGTTCTTCATCTATCCGGTGGCCGAGGCGCTGCGCCGGAGCTTCACCGACTTCGTCCCTCCGGAATCAGGTGGCTTCGACAACTACGCCTGGTTCTTCGGGGACGCGGTGAACATCACCATCCTTGTGCGCACCGTGGTGACCGGCGTCGGCGTCACCGCGGTCTGCCTCGTCGTCGCTTATCCCTTCGCCTACCTGATGACGGTGGTCGGCCGTCGTTGGCGAGCCGTACTGCTCGGAGTGGTCCTGGTTCAGTTCTGGTCCTCGGCGGTGGCCCAGACCTTCGCCTGGGTCATCCTCCTCCAGGACAACGGACCGATCGACAGCCTCGCCGGCTGGCTGGGGCTCGGACACCCCGGCCTCCTGGGCACCGTGACGGGCGCCGGAATCGGCATGGCGCAGGCGATGGTGCCGTTCATGATCCTGCCCCTGTACTCCACCATGCAGGGCATCGACCGGCGCCTGGTACTCGCCGCCCAGGCACTGGGGGCCAGGCCCGCCATCGCCTTCCTCCGTGTCTATGTGCCGATGTCGATGCCGGGGGTGCTGTCGGGCAGCCTGATGGTCTTCGTACTGTCCCTGGGCTTCTACATCACGCCGTCGCTGCTCGGTTCTCCCCAGCAGATGCTGCTTTCCCAGTACCTGGTCACCGAGGTGAACAACCTGCTGGCCTGGGGCCGCGGCGGGGCCATGGCCGCGGTGATGATCTTCGTGACCGGAGTCTTCCTGCTGTTCGGCTGGCGCTTCGTCCGCCCGACAGCCGCGACCGCCGCCGGCGTGAGCGACAACCACTCCGAGGAATAGGGACCATGGCACGATTCAGCATGAGCCGGATGCCGCTGGCGGCATGGGGCGTCGCGGTAGTGGTCTGGCTGACGGCGCCCATCTTGATCGTCGCGATCATGAGTTTCACCGACAACGAAAGCTTCAGGTTCCCGCCGTCCACCTGGTCCTTGCGGTGGTATCGCAACTTCTTCGAGGACCCGAGCTGGTACCAGTCCCTTGTCAACTCCGTGCAGATCGCGCTCGTCGTCATGGTGGTCGCCACGCTGCTCGGCACAGCCGCCGCTCTCGGGCTGAATCGCATGCGGTCCCGGGTCGGTCCCGTGCTCCAGACAGTGCTTCTCCTGCCGACCGTGGTGCCGGTGCTGATCGCGGGCATCGGCATGTACTCACTGTTTCTGCGGTGGCGGCTCACCGGTACCCCGATGGGCTTCATCCTGGCCCATACGGTGCTGTCGATGCCTTTCGTCTTCATCTCGGTCACCGCCTCGCTGCAGACGTTCGACCGCCGGCTCGAACAGGCGGCGGCCATCTGCGGCGCCAGCCCGTTGGCGACGTTCTTCCAGGTGACCCTGCGGATCATCGCCCCGGGAGTGCTCACCGGAGCCGTGTTGTCCTTCCTCGGATCGTTCAACGAGACCATCGTGTCCATCTTTTTGGTCTCCCCCACCCTGCGGACCCTGCCGGTGCAGATGTACACCAGCGTCGCCAAGGAGTCCGACCCGACCATCGCCGCCGCCTCGACCCTGACAACCGCTCTGACGGCAGTGCTGTTCCTCGTGGCGCTCACCGTCCGAGCCGGGAGGAGCAAGACCGATGAAGCCTGAGCATCCGGCCGAAGCCGGCGCCTCACTCGAACTGCGCCGTCTGCGCAAGCGGTTCGGCGCACAGGACGTCGTGAAGTCGGTGGACCTGTGTATCAAGCCGGGCGAGTTCGTCACCCTGCTCGGACCCAGCGGTTCCGGCAAGACGACAACGCTCAACATGATCGCGGGATTCGAACAGCCTACCGGCGGTGAGATCCTCGCCGACGGCAAACCCATCAGCGATCTGCCCACGCACCGCAGGAACATCGGCATGGTGTTCCAGAGCTACGCTCTCTTCCCGCACATGACAGCGGCTCAGAACATCGCCTTTCCGCTGCGACAGCGCCGTGTGCCCAAGCCGGAAGCCGAGGCCCGGGTCCGCGAGGCGCTCGCGCTGGTCCACCTGGAGAAGTTCGCAGACCGGTATCCCAAGGCCCTGTCAGGTGGGCAGCAGCAACGCGTCGCCCTGGCCCGCGCGGTGGTGTTCAACCCGCGGATCCTGCTCATGGACGAACCGCTGGGCGCCCTGGACAAGAAGCTGCGCGAGGCGCTGCAGACCGAGATCCGCCGCATCCACCGGGAACTCGGCGTCACGGTCGTCTTCGTCACCCACGACCAGGAGGAGGCGCTGACCCTCTCCGACCGGATCGCGGTCTTCAACGACGGACGCATCGAGCAGGCGGCCACGGCGGAAGAGCTCTACGAGCGACCCGCCACCCGGTTCGTGGCCGACTTCCTCGGGGACTCCAACATCTTCACCGGCCCCGCGCACGCCGTCGGCGGCACCACGACCGTCGCGGTCGGTGACGCGCGAATCCGCGTCCCCCTCATCGCGTCCGCGACCGGCGCCGCCCGCGTGGTCGGCGCGACCGGCTGTGTTCTCGTACGGCCGGAACGCTGTCGCGTGACGGCCTCCGCCACCGATGCACCGGAGTCGCACAACCGGCTGTCGGGAACGGTGTGCGACGTCGTCTATCTGGGCTCCGCACGGCGGATCGACGTCGATGTTCCGGGTCACGGCCGCATGAGCGTGCGGGAGCCCGCGGCCGGCAGCGAGGACGTACGGCCGGGCGACTCCGTCGCCGTGCACTGGCCGCTGGACGCGGGTGCGCTGCTGGCGGGCTCTCCCTCCGACGCCGAGCCGGAACCGGAGACAGCTCCGGGCGAGGAATCCGTTCCCAGGGCGGCCGAGGCGAACGCGTGAGAGGTCCCGTTCACAGCGACCCCGTACGAGTTCGCCCACGGTCGAACTGACCAGGCTCGTGCGCTAGAGGGCGCCGCAAGCACATGCTCGCCGGCAGCCACGAAGTGTCAGGTGGTCCACAGCACCCGGGTCCAGACAGTCGAATGTCGACATCCGGCTATGCTGTCCCGTACGGCAAGTGAGAGTATGCGCGGGCACCACAGTCGGCTACCGGCGTGGGATGGCGTTGCATACGCTCGGTGCAATACACAACGGGAGGGTGAAGTTGGCCAGGACTCGAAACGGAGGTGTGCCGGAGGGCAGCGAGTCGGATGCCAAGCCCCTCCTGGTACCGGCGGAGCGCCCCCGCCTCGCCGATCACGCGTACGAAGAGATACGGCGCACCATCCTGCAGGGGCTCGTGCCCATGGGGCAACGGTTGCTCGAAGTGGAGCTGTCCCGGCAACTCGGAATGAGCCGGGCCCCGCTGCGCGAGGCCATCCGCCGCCTGGTCGAAGAGGGGCTTTTGGAAGAGCGCCCGCAGAAAGGGGTGTACGTCCGCCAGATCACCCCCGACGACATCATCGACATGTACAACGCCCGCATGGCCTTCGAATCGCTCGCGGCGCGGCTCGTGATCCGCAGTGGTGTGTCCACCGCCCCCCTCAGGGAGCTCGTGGAGAAATTGGAAGGGCTCGCTGTGAGCGGCGATGAGCGGGCCGTCACTGCCGAAGGTCTGAACTTCCATCGCGCGCTGTGCGAACTCTCCGGCAATCTCGTGATCCTTGAAATGTTCGACTCCCTCGCCGCGCGTCTTCAGCTCGCCATCGCGTTGCACGACGCCGAAGTCGGCGATTCCTTCGGCATCGCGCACAGTCACGTCGAGGTACTGGAGGCCGTCGAATCCGGGGACGAGGTCGCCGCTGTCGAGGCTGTCGGCTCGCACGTCCTCACGACCGTCGGGAGCCTCGTACGGAGCATGGGTGGTGACCCGGCGCTTCTGCTTCCACCAGGCGTCTACCGGCCATCGGGACCCGCAGTCGAGGCATAGGTCCAGCCTCAGCCACGCCGTCCACCCGAGCTCGGCGCATCGGCGGGCAGTCACCAGCCGACAGCGGTCCGTCCGAGACGCCCACACCACGGGGCGTGGTGTGCAACGTCAAGCGTGCGCGAGGAGTGCGAGGTCGTCCCAGACGGGGAGAGGACGCTGGCACCACTTGGCCTTGGCGGCGTCGACGGCCGTGAGTGTGCCGTCGTCGAGCGCCCTGATGGCCTGGTCGAGGTAGACGCGGGTGACGTCGGCCTATGTTGGTCAGCACGGCCAGGAGGAAGCGACTGTGCTGGGAGTCCGCGACCGGGCGGCCCAAGGCGGTGCGCTCGGTGCAGTGGTGCAGCGTCTGCTCCAGCACCGTCTCCGTGTGCTCAAGCCGGATCGCCGAGTCTCCCTTTCGGCTGGCCACTTGCTTGCACTACCACTGGTCCCCAGAGTTGCATGGGCGGGGTGCGGGCGGTGATTCCGCCGCCTAACGAGCACGTGCACTGTAGGCGGTGAGGCGTCGAGGACTTCGTTGTGGCCTGTGTTCACGTCTGCGGTGTCGGGTCCAGGTCTGCGATCTGCTGGTGGGACAGCAGGCTGGCGACGGCCTGGACGGTGTCGCTGATGTGCTCTCGGCGACCGAGGTGTCGGGCCAGGGCCCGCCAGTTTTTCAGGAGGGCGATGCCGTGTTCGACCCGGATGCGGCGTGAGGAGTGGGCTTTGCGCTGTCGTTCGTGTATCTCCTCGTACCAGTCCGGGGCGTTCTTCTTGAACTTGCGGTGTGGTGGTGTGACCACCCGGCCACCGGTCTGTGCGCCCAGTCCCTGGTAGCCGGCATCGGCGAGGATCTCGACCGCGGGCCCGTCGGCCAGGAGCCTGACCAGCCCTAACTGGCGCGCGTGGGTGATGTCTGCGCAGCTTGCGGGACGGGCCTGGCTGCACCACAGCACGCGGCCTTGGCCGTCGGTGACGACCATGGACTTGACGGCATTCTGCTTGTTCTTGCCGGAGATGAACGTGTCCCGGTCCTTGCGTCCGGCGGCGGGCCGACGAACGCGGATCTCGGTGCCGTCGATGATGCCGGTCGTCCCGCTTGAGCCGAGGTGGTCGACGACCTCGGCCAGGGCCCGCAGTCGCACTCCGGGGCTGACCGTGCCGCCTCGCTCGGCGAGCAGGGGCCGCACCGCTCCGATGGCCCGGGTGACCGTGGAGCGGTCAACGCCGAACCAGCAGGCGAGCACGTCGTGGGTGGTGGCATGCCGGAGGTGCACGAGCGTGGCCAGGAGCCGATCGACGAACACGCATCGGTGCTTCGCACCCGCCCCCACAGCGCGCTTCCGCGGCCGGCACGCAAGCTTGGCCTGGTGCCGTTCGTGCCACAACGGGCCCAGCTCTGCGACGAGTTCAGCGGTCACGTTGGCCGACAGGCCCGTGATCCTCCGGTCGCTGATGATCGCTGCACGAGACGCGTTCCTCACCACACAACCATGATCGACGATCACAAGCTCGACGTCTCACCGCCTACAGTGCACGAGCTCGTCAGAGCCTGGGCCACGTCGCATACGCCGGTCATGCCGCGCACCGTACCGGTAGCACACGTCACATCAGCCAGCCCGACGACAGCATCACCGATGCTGACAACCCCATCCGTAACTCTTGACAATAGTTCTGTGCCCCGGACATCGACTCCGCTGAACGCGAGGATCCGCGGAAGGCGGTTTCTATCTGCGAGACGAGCTGCATCGCGAGCGGTCAGCGGTTCCTGTGAACCTGAGAGACCGGTTGGGAATCTTCCGTACATTCTCTCATCGCAGATGAACGAGAACAGAGGGAGTGCAGTAGAGCTCCCAGGCATTACAGAGTCCCCGTCAGAGAACTGACGGGGATTCATGAGTGATCGAGGCTGCCGAGCCCGAGCCTATCCGATCACACGCGCTTATAAGTGGCGCGCCAGCCTTCTGCCGGATCCGGCGGCGTCAAGACAAGAGTGTTGCCCGACACTCGGAACGCGCGCGTGAGGCTCTGCCCAATGAGGTCGCGCGCCAGTGACGACTCAACGGTCACGACGAACGTCCTGGCGGCCCTGTTGACGGTGAAAGTCCCGTAGAAAGCTTCGTACCCGTTCTTCGTGTATGGCGTGTCCGGAGCGTTGGCGTCAGGGTTCATCGCCTGCACTGACATGGTGCCGGACTTGGTGAAAACGATCTGGCCGGAGTAGGGCACGGGTTGGAGGTTTCCCTCGGTGCCGACCTCCAAAGAGGTCATACGCCACACACCAACGAGGGAACCCGTACCGCGATCAGTCGCGCTGGCCTGGGCGAAAAAGGGTACGGACACCAGGAGCGCAAGCGCCGTCGCCAGCGCTAGCCCGAGTCGGGGGAGCCTTAGTTTTGCCATCATGCTTCGTCGATCTCCTCAGCCTTCTCACAGATGATGCAAGCGGGGCAGCAAAATCCCCACCGCCGGCGGAACATGTATGCGGCGCCGGGTTCGGTCACCGCCGATCGGTGGGACGCGATTGGCCATGACCCTGGGCATGCATCATTCCGCCCGTGGGGGATTCGCTGCCCGGTCACGTCGAACAGAATCACATCGTCCACGCCGTCTCCGGAAGGGAGAGTTTCCTCCCTGGATGTTCCAATCCCCGTAAGAAAAAACCCAAAACGGGCAAAGTCCAGGTGAGGGCAAACGTCAAGATCATGCCATCGGGCGCGGCATCGACCAGGGCCCGCCTCGATGCCATGCCCATGCTGGGCGGCGCCTCCCGCCTGCGGAGAACACCAGCCGGCTCCGCCTCGCAGTGCGCTGGCCCTTGACCCGGGTGATCATGGTCAACCAGGACCGGCCGCCCCGCCCTGCCGGCCTCGCCCGACCAGCACTCTCCCGACCCTGCGAGCAACACGCCCCGCCGGGGGCCGTAGAGCTCGCGCCCGCCCGGGTAGCCGGGGCTTTCAGCTTGCCCATCGACCTCCGAAACCCAAACGGCCCGCCGGATGAACCGGCGAGCCGCCACACATGTCGAGGCTAGTTTGCCCCCACTCGAGGTCGATGCGATCCCGTACTCCAGCGGGACTGCGCTGTCTGGCTCGACAACGCTTCCGGGACGGCTTGAGGATGCCCAGTCGCCAGTCCTCTCTCGAGTGACTACCAACCGCCGTCAACCTGAATGTTCTGGCCAGAGATCAGGTCCGACATCGAAGTCGAGAGGAACACTGCCGCGTTGGCAATGTCAATGGCCTCGATTCGGCGCTTGATGCTTTGATTCTCGAGGATCCACTGGTGGTATTCTTCGCGCTTCTCACCTCGGTCCCGAAATTCGGCCTCCGAAACCACGGCACCAGGCGAGATGCCGTTCACGTTGATCAGGTATTCGCCGAGCTCGCGGGCAAGCCCCTTGACCAGCCCGTACATGGCACCCTTGGAGGCGATGTAGGGCACGTAGCCGTCCCATCGGCCGGTCAGGGTCAGCGAGGTGATGTTGACAATCTTCCCGTAACGCTTCGCCTTCATCTGCTTGGAGCAGACACGTGACAGGACGAAGGCGGCAGACGAGTTCACCCGAACCTGGTCCTCGTATTCCTGGATGGAGAACTCATCGTGCTGCTTGAAGATGACCAGCGCAGCATTGTTGACCAGCACGTCGATTCCGCCGACCTCGTCAGCCAACGCTGCCGCACTGGTCTCCAGCCCGGCCAAGTCGTTGAGATCGCAGCCAAAATAACGCACGCCCTGGGCGATGCCGTCCAGTGCCTTGTGCGGATCGGGCGCGTCCGGCCGATCCAACGCGATTACGTTGGCACCCTCTTCGGCATAGCGGGCGACCAGCGCCTGCCCAATTGTGCCGAGGGCGCCAGTGATGAGGACATTCTTTCCAGAGAGTTCGGGCACGCGACCTTCCATTCTCTTTCCCTTTCTGTACATCACGTCGAATGACGTGGCCCTGATTGAATCATCCGGACAATGCCCGATCCCCACAGCAACGCATTGGACGCCGCCGCTACGGCTCGTGCGCGCTGGATCGACCCCATTGCACGCCGCTCGATATTGCCGCTGGCAATCGTTGATCGGCGCAACCCTAGGGTTTTTTTGCAGGGTTACTACGGGGTGAAGACACCCTTGCCGGACGTCTGCTTGTCGAATAGCTCATAGGCGTCCGCGTAATCACTGAGCTTCCAGCGTTCAGTGAAGAGCGCATCTACATTGACGCCCCGTTCGACGATGAAGTTGGCGCAGGCATCCATTGCCGGGATGGACATCGTCCACGAGGTCGTTGCGGTGATCTGCTTGTATAGGTGCTCGGTGAGGTCGAAGTGGATGGTCGAACCGACGCCGACCCAGCAGGCGGCACCCCACAGGTCCAACACGTGCAGCGCGGCTTGCGCGGCGGATGACGCACCTGAGGTCTCCAAGCTCTTCGAGACGCCTCGGCCGCCCGTGACATCGCGGACGGCGTCGGCGACCGACTCCACCTCTGCGGGGTTGATCGTCCACCACGCACCGAACTCGTGCGCCCGTTTCAGGCGGGCGGGTGAGATGTCGAGGGCGACCACGCGGGCCCCCATGGCGACCGCCAGCTGGGTGGCGGCCAGTCCGACCGGGCCCTGGCCGAAGATCGCAATGGTGTCGTCGCCAGTCAGATTCAGGCGCTTGAGCGCTCCCCAAGCCGTTCCCGTGCCGCAGCTGATGGCCGCAGCGGCCAGGTACGACAAGCCCTCAGGCATGGGCAGGATCGCGCTGAACGGAACTTTGACCAGGTCAGCGTGCGATCCGTGTGCGGTGTTGCCCATGGCCACAGCTCCGTTGCGGCACATCTGCGTCCAGCCGGCGTGGCACTGGTCGCACTTGCCGCAGCCGAAGTAGTGGTGAACCATGACCGAGCGGAGGAGCCAGCTTCCGGGAACCTCCGAGCCCGCATCGACGATCACGCCGGCGGGTTCATGGCCCGCAATCTTGCCGTGCGTCCCACCCCTGGATCCGCGGAAGATGTGCAGATCGGACCCACACATGCCCGACGCCTCGATCCGCACGACGACCTCATTGGGGCCCGGTGTCGGGTCCGGAAAGGTCACCAGGTCGAGATTGCGCTCGCCTCGAAACACGATCCCTTGCATGCCGCTCCTAAGGATGCGCTGCGATCGACAGGGCCGTTCCCGACCTTGGTTAAAGATTTGCACACCGTGATTCAGTCTGACAATAGTCATGCTGTATCCAGGTTGGCAAGCCTTCTTCCGTGCTCAGCACGAGCCACCGACTCGCGCCCGCGGTCGAGACGCCGAGGTAGAGAGGACGGTGTCGTCAGTGAGCGTCCTCAACACGGTCACTGATCGGGTGACGCTGAAGGTACGCAGAACGCATGTTGACGCGTTCCGGCGAGGCTCACCCGAGAGCATCGACGGCGACCGGCAAAGCCGACGCACGACCTCACGGACTCCAACGTCTTGAGCACGTCATACGGCGATGTCCTCGCGCGCTGAGGGCCGGACATGCTCACCGCTGTGCACCGCGCGCCAGCCACCTCCGGCACGGTCGCAGTCCGCCGTAGGCGAGAGAGTCCAGTATGAGCGGCCGTCAGCAGATCTTGCCCGGCGCGGCCGGTGCCGGACGGCTGAGCGCGATGAGTTGCTGCCGGTCGGCCGCGCTCAGCCCGGCGCAGCGCTCCCCCACCCGTTCGGCGATAGCCACTTCCATCTCTTCGCCCAGAGCCGCGCCCTCTTCGGTGCGCGTGAGCCGGCTGATTCTGCGGTCGTACCGATCCGCCTCGCGACGCACCAGCCCGCGGCGGGCCAGCCGGTCCGCCATGCCAGTGATGTTGGACTTGTCGCACCCGAGCGCGCGGGCCAGTTCACCAAGGGAAGGGAAAGCGCCAATGAGCTGGCACGGCAGTTCGACCTGCTGTGCGGTCAGCTCGAACGCGCGGACACCTCCGCATAGATCGCGCTCATCTCCAGGTGCAGCGCACCCAGTACGGTCGCCAATTCCCGGCCGGTTCCGGTCACGTTGCCAGTATGGAGCAACGACAGTTGACGTCTTGTAAGGGAAGTTCGCGCGGGATCGGGCGCGCTGTCGCGCTACGGCTGGGCGCGGAGCGGATGAGCGTGGTGGTGAACTACCGCTCGGACAAGAACGCGGCCGATGATGTGGTCACGGAGATCGGCAAAGCGGGCGGTCGCAATAGACGGGGATGTGACCGTACCGGGTGCGGTCGAGGAACTGTTCGCGGGGGCAGCGGGAGTTCGGTGGACTGGATGTCCAGGTCAGTAACGTCGTGAACCGGCCGGGCACCGTCACCGACGTCACCGACGTCACCGACGTCACCGACGTCACCGACGTCACCGACGTCACCGACGTCACCGACGTCACCGACGTCACCGACAAGGATTGCGACCTCGTCTTCGGCACCACTACTCGGGCCACCTTCGTCGCGCTGCGCGAGGCGGCGCGGCGTATCCGGAACGGCGGGCGCATCATGACCATCTCCAGCGGCGCAGCGGTGATGGCCCGTGCCGGCTCGGGCGTCTGCGCGGCCAGCAAGGAAGCGTCAGACACTCTGGTCCGGGTACGGGCCCAGGAACGCGGGCCGAGGTAGGTGACGGTGAACAGCGTGCTGCCGGGCGTGACGCGAACGGACGGCTTGATGGCGGCGCCGCGGCCGGCCTGGGAACCGTGGGTGGCAGGCACGCCGCTCGACCGGCTCGCCGAGCCCGAGGACATCTCTGACATCATCGCGTTCCTGGTGTCGGACGGCGGCCGGTGGATCACCGGCCAGACCGTGCACGCGAGCGGCGGCGCGTTCTGAGCCGGCTCGGCTTCACCCTCGACGCGGAGGTGTGCACATGCAGGTCACTGACGCGGCACAGTCAGAGCGATCACCACCGAGGCACGGCGCCATCACGCCGACTTGGATGAAGCAGATGCCGAAATCCATGGCTCCTGACGGCTCCGTCCGCTGTGCGGTCAGGTGTAGGCCAGGAGCCTCCCGGCAATCGTGACACCCGACCACGACGTGAGGGAGACGACCGCGGCAAGCCGGGCGGCGACAGGCGTCGGCTGATCCATGTCCCAGTCGGCCACGCTGCGGTAGGTCCGCCGATGGAAGACCAGGATGTTCAGACCTGCGAGCAGGATGAGACCAAGCTTCCACGGAGCACTGCCACGGTCGGCGATGAGGCTCGCGCCGGGCAGGAACATTGCCACGCCGGTAACTGCCGCGATCACGAAGCCTAGGTGTGACAGGCGGAGCAGGTAGTTGGCCGCGGTCGTCACCCGCAGTGTCCGCCGACCGAGCCCGAGCAGCCGAAGATCGAATGCCGCTGCCGGCCCTATGAGGAGGGCGATGCCGATGATGTGGACGCTTTCGAGCATCGGGTACAGGTAGGCCGTGCCACGGACGGCCTCGGCGAACCAGTTGTCCTCCAGCCAGGAGAAGACATTGTCCATGCCCAGCGCCGTCACGCTCGGGGCGAGCGTCGTCGCAGGTAGAAGGCTCCACCTGCGACGACGGCGACCAGGACGCCACCGAGCGTGGCCCACACCGCGATCGGTGACGTGCCGTCGGAGTCCGCCGAGGCAGACGTGGACTCCTGGCCGGCGTCGGCGGACGGCGCGTCACCCTGCGGATACGGGACCGGAAGCGGCCTCGCCGGAAGTTCCTCGTTGAGTACCTGGTTGACAGGCTTCCCCTCTTCGTACCAGAACACGACCGGACGGAACTCGTCGTCGTGACTCTTGCCGACATAACCGACGGCTTCGATCCGCTCGCCGTCGTTGAGCTCGCGGTCGAGGCCCCACATCCCCGTGAAGCTCGGCGGCGCGATGGTGACCTCCAACTCGTCGTGAGAACCGCTGTAGGACGGTGCGGCATCGATCGGGTCGCTGTCGGCGGCGTCCCGCAGTCCCTCAGGCAGATCGCGCTCGGGGGTGTCAGCGGGGAGATCTCTGTCGACGGTCACGCTGAAGTAGGAGTGCGGCTCGCCCCAGCGGACCTGCGAGACGGTGCCCGAGATGTAGTAGAGGCGTTCGGTGTCGAAGTCGTCGAACCCGTGGTGCGCCTGCGCGGCACCCGCCGAGAACATGATGAGCGTCGTCGCGGAGACCAGTGACGCTGTCGCCAGTCTGACGCGACGGGCGCCGGTGCGAGCCACGGGTGCGGCGATCCTGATGGAGTGCATACCGAGTCGATCCTTCGGGAGGGCTTGGGGTGTGCCGCAGCCAGTGAACCTCAACAAATGCCCGGCGAAGAGGGGTCAATTTTCTCCCAGGAACAGGGAGTCCCTGCCTGAGAGGTACGTTCAGGGCGCCTTCAGTGACTGATGGCACCTTCAGTAAGAGCTTGGTCGTCAGTCCCCCGTGCGAGGTCCGAGGCTGTGGTTGGCCGGCTCGATGGCGACGCCGTGTGTTGGTGCGAGCCCGGCCAGACGCTGGAATTGACGTTGATCAGCTGTCGCCGACGTCAGGTCGGTGGCCGATCGGGCTTCCGTACGCCTGACAGCCGTCACCTGGTGCGGAGCGAAGCAGTACGACGGGACTACCTGATCTCAGCAGGCCGGCTCTCCATCGTCCCCGTTGCCATCCCCACCGACACGCGCGTCGTCAGAATCCTCGCCTCGGTCGTGATCCGGCGTTCCGGCTGATTGAAGTCGGGCGCGGCGCAGATGAACATGGTGTGGCCGTCAACTCCTCCGATAACGGATGAGAAGGGCATCATGCCGGGCATGATCTCATCGATCACCTCACCCCCTTCGCGCAGGCGCAGGAGTTTTTCGGAACAGAGGTCGGCGATCCACAGCGCACCCTCGGCATCGACGCACATGCCGTCAGGGCACACGAGGAAATCCGCTTCGGCCTCAACGAAATCCGTCGTTCTGGGCAGCGGACCGAACTCGGCCCATACCCGGTGATTGACGAGCCGCCCGTCGTCGGTCAGGTCGAAGGCGGAAATGCGGTTCCCGAAGGTTTCGTTGACGATGAAGACGTCGTCTTCGGTGAGTACGCAGCCGTTCGGGAACCAAAGGCCGGTGGCGACCTCGGTGATCCGGCCGTCCGGGTCGACCCGGTGGACAGAGCCCGGCGCCATCGGTGCCCGGTTGTCCAGGTCGAACCCGAAGTCGCCGACGTAGGCCCGGCCGTGCCGGTCGACGATGACTTCGTTGCACAAGCCGTTGACATGACCACTCAGGTCCGCGTGCACCACCATGCTGCCGTCGGTCTCGCGACGCAACAACGTGCGATCTTGCATCGAGGCCACGAGCAGTCTGCCGTCCGGCAGCCAGGCCAGTCCGGACGGCTGCCCGGGAACGATCGCCTCGACGCGAAGGTCGGAGCCGTCTTCCCTGGCCGACATGACGCTGCATGTGTGCAGCTCCGAGAACCAGACCCGGTTCTCGTGCCAGCGGGGCGCCTCCACGAAGGTGCGATCGGGGATCAGCGTGTTGATCTCGTAGGTCACCATGGTTCTCCAGTGCACGTTGTTCTCCAGTGTGAGCCGGTTGAGCTCTCAGGCAGCGCGGACGCCGCGGTTGCGGGCGCGCTCGAGCGACGCATAGGCCCCGACGGCCACCAGCAGAATGCCGCCGTAGAGGATCTGCTGCCAGGCATCCGGGATGTGCAGCAGTGGTGTGACGTTGTTCAGCAGGCCCAGGAACAGCGCCCCGAGCATGGCGCCGACGAACGAGCCGCGGCCACCGCTGAGCACCGCTCCGCCGAGGAACACGGCGGCGAAGCAGGGAAGGGTGTATCCGGCGCCCACCGCGTTCGACCCCAAACCGGTCTGGCTGGCGAGGAAGACGCCACCGATCACGGCGCCGAGGGCGCAGAGGATGAGGCTGAGCACCCGTACCCGGACGACGCGTGTCCCCACGCGACGAGCCGACTCACCGTGGAATCCCACAGCGCGCAGGGCGAGCCCGCTGCGGCTTCGACGGAGCCAGAACTCCGTGGCGACCGCGATGACCACCAGGATGATGAACGCGGCCGGAACGAATCCGATGCCCTGAGCGACGAGTGCGACGAATTCCGGGGCGATCGCGCCATCGGGTTGCGGGCGCAGGACGATCGCGATGCCCTGCACGATGCCCATGGTCGCCACCGTCGCGATGATCGGGGTCACTTTGAGGACTTCGATCAGTAGGACGTTGAAAAGGCCGATCGCCAGGACTTCCACTGTCAGCAGACCCAGGGTGGCGAGAACCGATGATGCCCCGAGATCGGGCAGAGTCATGGACACGAGAACGACTGTCAGGCTCATCGTCGAACCGATGGAGATGTCGAGCAGGCCGGTGCACATCACGAACTGTTGACCGATCGCGACGAAGGCCAACGGCAACGTGAGGATCAGCAGGTTCGCCAGGTTCGTCTTCGTCCAGAACACGTCGGACTGCGTGCCGGTGTAGAGCGCGACCATGGTGATCAGCAGCAGGAGGATGGCGATGGGCAGATGCGCGGAGACACGGCCGACCAGCCGGCGTATCAGTCCCTGACCCTGGACCAGGGCGGGTCCCTGTTCTTCGGCCACATCGGTCGCGCTGACGAAGCCGCGCACGATCTCGGTCTCGGAGGTCGGCCCGCCGAGCTCCTGGACGACGCGTCCGCGCGACATGACGTACACGCGATCGCAGAGCCCCGCGAGTTCAGCCGAGTCGGAGGAGTTCACAAGGACCGCGATGCCCTCGTCGGCAGCGGACGCGAGGACGCGGTAGATGTCCATACGGGCCCGTGCGTCGACACCCTGAGTGGGCTCGTCGACGATGAGCACCTTCGGCTGACGCAGCGCGGGCCGGGCGAGCACGGACTTCTGCTGGTTGCCGCCCGACAACCCGCTGACGGGTTGATACGGCGACGCCGCGACGATGCCCAGATCCCGTTTCGCCTGCCGGAAGGCAGGCAGCAACCGTCGACCGAGCGACAATCCGGCCGGCCCGGCATCGGGGCCGAGCTGGATCGTGGCGTTGTCCATGACCGACATCGACTCGAAGACGGATTCGGCCGCCCGGTCGCCGCTCTGGAAGCTGATGCCGGCGTCGAGCGCGGTCGCGGGCGTGACGCGGCGCATCTTCTTGTCGTCGACGCTGCTTGTTCCGCCAGTCCGGTCGATGCCGATGATGCCGCGCAGCAGCGCTCGCTGGCCGTTGCCCTCGGCCCCGGCGACACCGACGATCTCGCCCGCACGCACGTGGATCGACACTGGTCCGAACCCACGACCGGAAAGCTCTTGGACGTCCAGCCGGACAGGCGACGAGGACGGCCGTGTACGTGTGGGGAACTCGAGTTCGGTCGGTGCGCCGACCATGAGCTCGACGATCTCGTCGACGTCCCAGTCCCGCGATGCGTGGGTGCCCTGGATGACTCCGTCGCGCAGCACCGTGACACGGTCGGCGAGGCGCTTGACCTCGGCCAGTCGGTGGCTCACGTACACGATGGCGGTGCCCTCGTCGCGGGCCTGCTTGATCAGATCGCTGAGCTGCTCGGCCAGACGCATGTCGAGCGCGGCGGTGGGTTCGTCGAGCATCAGTACGCGGGGGCGGTGGGCCATCGCTCTCGCCACTTCGAGCAGCTGGCGGGCGCCCGGGCCGAGAGCGGAGACCAGGTCCGTGGGCTTGAACGGGAGGTGGAACCGGGCGAGCATTTCGTCCAGGTCGGACGGCCTCGACTCGCCGACGGCGTTGAAGCTGAGGGTGATGTTGTCGGCCACGCTCAACTCGGGAACCAGTGAAGTGTCCTGGTAGGCGGTGATGAGTCCCAGGCGCCGGGCCCGCTGCACTCCGCCGGCACCGAGTTCCTCGCCGCCGATGAGGACAGTGCCCTCGTCCCCGCCCAGAACACCCGACGCGATCTTGATCAGCGTCGACTTCCCGGAGCCGTTCTCCCCGACCAGGGCGTGGACTTCGCCCGGGCGGCAGTCGAAGTCGACGTCGGACAATGCCCGAACGCCGGGAAACGACTTCGTGACCCCGGTGAGGGTGACGGCGGGGACGCTGCGCTGAACGTCCGTAGTGCCGGGGGTCCTGTCCTCGGCGAGATCGTCTGTACGCGGCATGATCTTCTCCATCAAGGATTCCTCCGCTGGCTGATTCGATGCTTCGGTGCTGGCCGGGCCGGGCCTCGCCCGGTCCGGCCAGCACCGCCAGGTCGTTCAGGAATCACGAACCTGCCGCGAGAACAGCGGCCGCCTGCTTGGCATTGAAGAGGGTGGGCACCGGTGCGTTCGCCGGCATCGCCGGGTCGTAGGTCGGCATCACCTCGCTGATGTCCACCATCGGGTACGGGATCGACACCTCGTGGTCGACCTTCTGGCCCTGCTTGGCCATGATCCCGGCGGTGACACCGATGCGGCCGTACCACACACGGCTGTTGGCGACGAACGCCGTCGCCTTGACGCCGTCCTCCTGTGCCTCCTTGAACTGCTTGAGGAAGGCGTAGTTCACGACGTCCGACATCAGAATCGGCGGCGTGCGGTCGGCCTTGAGGTACGGGGCCAAGAAGTATTCCAGGGTGTAGTCGTAGGCCACCGCCTCCGGGTCCCTGCCGGAGGCGAACAGCGAATTACCCGCCTGCGTCATGCCCTGGGGTGTCCACTGGGTGAATCCCTCGATCGACTTGCGCCAGTCCGCGTCCTTCAGGCCCTTCTCAAGGCACGGCTGCCATGCCGCCGCGCTGGCGTTGCCGGGGACACCGGTGTAGAGACCGTAGCTGCCGGGCTTGCCGACCATCTGTGCCACTTGCTTCGCACCGTCGGTGTAGGCACCGCAGAGGTCGGCGGGCGCGTAGACGTCCACCGCCTTGGCGACCGCGTCCGGAACCGGTGTCTCCACCTGGACAACGGTGATGCCGGCCGCCTTGGCCTGCTGCACCACGGGCAGCACGGCGGCTCCCCAGATCGTGTCCATCACGATGATGTCGGGCCGCTGGGCGATCATGCTCTTGAAGTTGGCCAGGTAGCTGGCGACATCGGACCCCAGGCTGTAGATGACCCTCGAGACCTGACCCGAGGAGATCGCCTGGGCGGTGAGTTCGGCGCGGAAGGTCTGACGCCACGGGTTGATGTTGTCGTTGGGGAAGCCGATCGTGAGCGAGCCGGTGCCGGTCTCACAGACGTTCTTCGTCAGACACTCCTGGAGCTTGGACTCCATCTTGGGCGTGAACTTGACGGCGGCCGTCTTCATGGCCTCCTGGACCACCGGGTCCATGGTTTCGAGCGCGATGTCCTTCAGGAACATGCGCTTGATGGTCGTGGCGACTGCCTTCTCGTCGACCGGCGCGGAGGACCCGGGGGACGCGTCCGTCGAGCCCGCGTTGTCAGCGGAGTTGCTCGCTGTCGTGCTGGAACAGGCGGTCAGCGCGAGTATCGCGGCGACGGCGGTGATGGTGAGCCTTTGGCGGGTCTTACGACTACGCACGCAGGCCTGCTTGCCCATCGTCATTGATGTGCTCCTCTCGGCATGGCAGGTAACGGAGATGCGGCGGATGGCACTGCTTGGCGTCAGCCGCCGGCAACGGGGCGTCCGGCCTTCTTGAAGCCACGCCTGAAGCTCGAGGCGCCGTACTGGCCAAGGGTGATGGCAGCGACGGCGACCACGAGGGCAAGTCCTTGGATCACCACGCGCGCCCCGGCCGAAAGGCCCATGATGGAGAGCGCCTGGTCGAGAAACTGCAGGAAGATTGCGGCGATCACGACGCTGGCGACGCTCGCCGGTCCTCCAGTGAAGATCACTCCCGCGATGCCCGCCGCCGTGATCGTGGCCATTTGGTACGGCGCGCCCGCGTAGACGTCCGGCGTCCCTATGTACCCGGCGAGCAGCACGCCCGCGATGCCGTACAACAGTCCGGCAAGGGCGTACGTCGACAGTTCGACCGCGGTGACCCGGATTCCGAGTGCCCGAGCCGACCGCCCATTGGCGCCGACGGCTGCGATACGGCGGCCGAAACGGGTCTTGGTCAGGACCGCGCCGATTGTCACGGCCACCCCCAGCGCGAACAGGAAGCCGACATTGACGCCGAAGAACGTCTTCTGCGCCAATTCCTGGAGGGACTGTGGCGCCTGCCCGGAAACGGACAGCGACACGCTCGTCCACAACGTGATCCCGCCGGAGATCATGCCGAACGTCGCCAGGGTCACGATCAGCGCGTTGAGCCGGAAAACGGCGATGAGCACTCCGTTGACCAGACTGAAGACGACCGGGACCACCAACGCGAAGGCGATCACCGTCGGCACGCTCGCCCCTGGGCCGCCGTAGTGGACGATCATGCCGGCCGCCACGGACATGATGGCCGAGACCGACAGATCGATCGATCCCAGCATGATGATCAGCATCTGCCCGATCGCGGCGATCGCCAGCACACCGGCGAGCGCGGTGACCATTTCGAGCGACGCGCTACTGAGGGTGCGCGGTGCCGCGAAGAGCACCACCGCAGCGAGCATCAGGAACGCGGCCCAGCTTGCCCGGTAGCGAGCGGGCCAGCGATATTTCAAGTCTGTGAGCCGGCCCGCACGCTCAGCCGCAGCGGCTGCTGCGGCATCGGCAGAGGGGGCGTCCACAGCCACCCTCGGCAGATCCCAGCGCGTTACCTTCATCAGCACACCGCCTCATTGCAGAGCGCCTGGCCCAACTTCTACCAAGCGAGCTAATGTCAGACTGCATTCAAAGCTACGTAACAACTGTCCGTCAAGAGGCCTGACGATGCCATTCGGGTCCGTTGCCACCTCGTGATGGGAGCGCCCTTCTCGCCCTCACCGCCGACCGCCGCGTCGTCGCGACTGCCGCAGGAGTGCCGTGCCACCGGCAGTCCGAACAGCGGCCGAGTCGCCGGCCTCCTGCCGGATCGAGAACGTGAGGAAGTCGCGGCGTACGTCGATGACGGGCATCGAAAGATGAAGCTGCCCCTGCCACGACCGTCACGGGTCCTCTGCCCACCATGCCAGCCGCACCTCGTCGCTTCGGCGGGTCGGTCAAGGCCGAGAAGACGACAAGGGCCAGCCCTTCTACCGGCACACACCGCAGAGTGCCGTGTGGCGTGACCCAGCCCTACCATCGGCGTCGCCACCGATGTGCGAGTTCCGGGGGCACTCACATCCGCGCGGGCAGACTGCGTTGTCGCGGCGAATCCTGGGGAAGCTCCGGGCCGGACGGCCGTCGACTCCGCCGGCTGCCGTCGCCGCTCACCCGGACGACACCAGCGTCCTGCAGTCGGCCGATCTCACCGCTCGAGAGGCCGAGGAGGTCGGACAGCACGTCTTCGGTGTGTTCGCCAAGGCGTGGCGCCGGCACGGGGGGAGCCCCGGTTCCGGCCCACCGCAGCGGTCGACCGGTGGCCAGTAGAGGGCCGATTCCCGGTTGGTCCACCTCCGCCGCCACCGACGTCTCGTCAGCGCGTGCGGCGCGAGCCGCTTCGGCCATGTCCAGGTACGGACTCCACAGGACCTTCGCGCGCTCCAGCAGTTCGCGCACCGCGCCGAAGTCCCGCTGGGCGAACCATGGTCTCAGTACGGCGGCGATCGTCTCGCGCAGGCGGTACCTGTCGCCCTCCTGGCTCAGGTCCGCACCCAGGGCCTGCTCCAGCGCGGCGAAGACGGCGCCCGTCTCGGTGACGTCGCGCAGTGCGCGCCATTGCCCCTCGGTCAGGGCGACCACCATCAGCCGACGACCGTCCGAGGTCTCGAAGTCCACGCCGAAGGAGCCGTACATGTGGTTCCCCTGCCGGACCCGCGGACCGCCCCTCATCTCCGCTTCCGCCAGCCATCCCATGTTGCCGACGCCGGCCAACGCCACGTCTGCCAGCGCGAGTTCGAGCCGGGCTCCCTCCCCCTCACGCTCACGATGGAGGACAGCGGCCAGGATTCCCGAGGCCACGACCATTCCGGACAGCAGGTCCCAGGCGGGCAGTACGTGGTTGACCGGCTGTTCCACGCCCTCGGGGCCGGTCATCTGCGGTACTCCCACTTCCGCGTTGATCGTGTAGTCGACGGCCGGGGACCCGTCGCTCCTGCCCTGCAGATGGACGTGGATGACGTCCTCGCGCCGCGCACGCAGTTCGTCGTACGTCAGCCGGTGTCGGCCGACCATGTTGTCCAGGAAGATCCCCGCCCCGCGTCCGGGCGCCGCGGCGAGGGCGAGCAGCAGTTCCCGTCCCTGCTCAGTGCGGTGGTCGATGGCCACGGACCGCTTGCCCTTGTTGAGGCCGGCCCAGAACAGACTGTCCCCGGTGGAGGAGAGCGGCCAACGAAGGAAGTCGCTTCCGCCGCCCGGAGGGTCGACCCGGATGACGTCCGCCCCGAGTTGGGCGAGAGCCAGTCCGGCCGAGGGTCCGGCCACGAAGGAAGCACCTTCGACGATGCGCAGACCGTCGAGTGGCTGGGGTGATGGTGTCAACGTGCTTCCCTTCTGCGGAACGGCGCACTGCGGGTGCTTCCACGGCACACAAGAACCGCTGGATACCCACGGCCAGAGGGAACCGGCCAAGAGAAATCAACCGCCCTGCTGCCAGGCCGGGGCAGGCATTGTCACGTGCGTCCGCAAGTGCCTCTCTATTGACAATTCTGCAATTGTCTTACAATCATGGCAAGGTCGTCAGCCGCCGGGCCGGGCCCACCAGCGGCGCGGCCCCCACGCACACCCCACCGCTCCCAAGGACGGACCGATGCAGCTCAGTACGAGTCCTCTCCAAGCGCACGTGGAGTCATGGAAGCCGGGCTCGGTCACCTGCGAGGACCCGCTGCTCCCCGGACCCGTCGCGGCGCTGTCGGCGCTGCTCGACAGAGCCGAACCCATCGCGGACTCCGGGGCTCCTCTTCCGGCACTGTGGCACTGGCTCTATTTTCTGGACTGGCCCGCCCAGCGCGATCTCGGGCCCGACGGCCACCCGGCTCACGGCCAATTCCTGCCTCCCGTCCCCGACCGGAAGCGGATGTTCGCCGGAGGGCGCTGCACAGTCTCCGAACCCCTGCGTCTCGGCGAGGCGGCCGAGAGGATCAGCAGCGTAGAGAGCGTCGAGGTCAAACACGGCAGAACCGGTGAACTGCTCTTCGTGACCCAGCGCCACGAGTACCGGCAGCGGGGCCGGACCTGTCTCGTCGAGGAACAGGACATCGTCTACCGGTCCGGACGCGGCCTCACCCGGAGTGCTCCCCCGGCGCTCGAAGCGTCGTCGGAACCCAAGGCCGATGACGCGTGGCAGCTCTCACTGCGGCCGGACCCACCCCTGCTGTTCCGCTTCAGCGCGCTCACCTCCAATGCCCACCGCATCCACTACGACCTGCCCTACGCCCGGGACGAGGAGGGCTATCCGGGGCTGGTGGTCCACGGCCCTCTTCTGGTGCTGCTCATGATGGATCTCGTCCGCCGCAACGCCCCGGCCCGCCAGGTGCGGTCCGTGGCCTACCGCCTACGCAGTCCAGTCTTCGCGGGCGAGCGCCTGCTCGCCGCCGGCACTCCGGTGGGCGGCCGGACCGAGCTGCGTATCGCCTCTGGCCGAGAGGCACGGCACGCCGGCGCCGAGGTGGCCTTCGCATGACGCGCGGCAGCACATACGTCTCGTCGGCTCGTAGCTGGCTCTTCGTTCCCGGACACCGGCCGGACCGCTTCGCCAAGGCCGCCGCCTCCGGTGCGGACCTGGTGATCATCGACCTCGAGGACGCCGTCGCGGCTGAGGACAAGGCGCAGGCCCGTGCAAACGCCGCCACCTGGCTGGCTCAGGGGAACGAAGCGGTCGTCCGGATCAACCCGCCGGGAACGCCGTGGTTCCAGTCCGACCTGGCGCAGGCGGCCCGCCATGGCTGCCCGGTCATGGTGCCCAAGGCGGAGGATCCCACCGTACTCACGGAGGTCGCCGCCCGGGTCGCCGGGCGCTGCGAGCTCGTTCCGCTCATCGAGACGGCAGCGGGCGTGGAGCGGGCATGGGAGGTGTGCGCCACCGTGGGCGTCGCCCGTGCGGCCTTCGGCAACGTCGACCTCGCTGGGCAACTCGGTGTCGCCTGGGACGACCATGCCGCCCTCGCGTACGCGCGTTCCAAGCTCGTCTCGGCCTCGGCCGCAGCCGGCATCTGCCCACCGGTCGACGGAGTCACCACCGCGGTGAAGGACGCCGAGATCCTGCGCGCGGACATCATGCACGCGCGCCGTCTGGGCTTTACCGGGAAACTCTGCATCCACCCGGCCCAAGTCGAGGGAGTCAGCCGGGGATTCGCCCCGTCGGAGGCCGAGTTGGAGTGGGCGCGCACCGTCGCCGCCGCAGGGGACTCCGTCACCGCGGTCGACGGCCGGATGGTCGACAAGCCCGTCCTGGAGAGAGCCAGGCGGCTTCTGGGCCAGACCCACGACTCACACCCCGTGCCCTGATCAAAGGGCTTCCGGTCTTCGCCCCGCACCGCGAGGCCCGGAACGCCGGGAGCGATGGTGTGAGCCGGAGGCAGGTGGTGATTGAGGGTGACCACCTGCCTCCGGAACCACACTCTGACGCTTGTCACCGCATCGCGAAGGTGTTCGGCGGAGCGTCGTCGACCGCCAAGATCGGCGCACTACCGAGGGCACCCCCAGGAAGCCATCTCCCGGTACGAGGAGGCGTGGGCCGCCCTGTCGACGCCGGGGGACGAGCGTGAGGCGACCTCCTGGCCGCTGGCGCTGGTCTGCCTCCAGGCATACGCCCAGGATCCCTGTGCCGCAGAGACGGGCAGGCAGGTCATCGCCGCCTTCGAGGTGAACGGGGAGCGCTGGGGCCGTGCCCAGGTACTGATAGCACTGGGCCACCACGCCTGGGCCCGCGGTGACCGGGAGGCGGCCAGGCACTGGTACGGTCCGCACTCGAAAGCATGCGAGGCTTCGACGACCACGCGATGGTCGCGCGGATGCTGGAACTGCTCGCCTGGGCCACCGGCTCCGCTGGGCTCACGGGCGGGCGGCCAGGCTGCTGGGCGCTGCCGGCGCCGGCCGGCACCTCCGTCTCCGCGTTCGGCCCGCGCATGGCCGAATACCACACACGCAGCGAGGGCGCGGCCGAACGCGCTCTGGGGTCGGAGGCGTACGAGAAGGCCGTCGCGGAAGGCGGACGCCACGACAGCCCCGCCCGGCCATCGGGTACGCCTTGGATCCCGCCGCCGAGCCAGCCGCGCCGACCACTGAAAATGCCCCCTCACCCGCCGGGAACACGAAATGGCAGCGCCCGTCGCCGAGGGAATGAGCAACCGGCAGATCGCCTCCACGCTTGGGCTGTCTCCGCGCGCCGCCGACCGTCATGTTCAAAACATCCTGGGCGAGCTCTGTCTTGGATCCCGGGCCCAGATCTCGGGCCACGGCGGAGCCAGAAAGGTGCAACCCCTTCCGGCCCCGCCGGGCTCCCTTGGAAGACGCGACGGCCGATCACGTCGGCCACGAGAAGCACGATCCCTCCGGGAAGAGCAACGGCAACAGCCGCAGCGACACCTCGCCTAGATCGCGCCGACCGACGTCGGCCCGGTCGAGGCCAGGGTGCCCCAGGACGTGGCCCTGACCTTCGAGCCGCAATTCGTCAACCAAGGTCGGCAACGCTCACTGCTGCCGTGGAAGAATTCCTTGTGACATCAGGGTGGCGCCGAGCCCTCGCGCCTACGGCACCGGTCAAACCGGGCCTGGCGGTACGGCGGGTTGGTCGAGGGGGCTCGGGCAGGACGTGCACCTCCGTGGCGGCAGCTCTGCCGGGTGCCCGTCAGAGTGCGCGGAGGATGTCCTCGACACTTTCCTTGGCGTCGCCGAACAGCATCGCTGAGTTCTCCCGGAAGAACAGCGGGTTCTGTACGCCGGCGTAGCCGGAGGCCATGGAGCGCTTGAAGACCACGACATTGTCGGCCTCCCAGACCCGCAGCACCGGCATACCGGCGATCGGGCTGCCGGGGTCGTCCATCGCCGACGGGTTGACGGTGTCGTTCGCGCCGATGACGAGTACCACAGACGTGCCGTCGAAGTCGTCGTTGATCTCGTCCATCTCCAGCACGACGTCATAGGGCACTCTGGCCTCGGCAAGCAACACGTTCATGTGGCCGGGGAGCCGTCCGGCGACCGGATGGATCCCGAAGCGAACGTCCTTGCCCTTCTCTCTCAGGGCGCGGGTCAGTTCGGCCACACCGTGCTGCGCCTGCGCGACGGCCATGCCATAACCGGGGGTGACGACCACCGAGTCGGCGCCTGTGAGCATCTCCGCGACGCCTTCGGCACTGATCTCGCGGTGCTCGCCGTAGTCCTGATCACCACCCGGGCCCGTCTCGATCCCGAAGCCGCCGGCGATGACAGAGACGAAGGACCGGTTCATCGCCTTGCACATGATGTAGGACAGGTACGCGCCGGAGGAACCGACCAGGGCGCCCGTGATGATCAGCAGGTCGTTCTCCAGGAGGAATCCCGACGCGGCCGCGGCCCAGCCGGAGTAGCTGTTCAGCATGGACACTACGACCGGCATGTCACCGCCGCCGATCGAGGCCACCAGGTGCCAGCCGAGCAGCAGCGCGATCGTGGTGACCACCACCAGGAGCCAGAGGCTCGGCTCGATCACAAACCACGTGGTCAACACGGCGAACACGAGGAGGGCACCGACGTTGAGAGCGTTCTTGCCCGGCAGCGTCAGCGGCGCGGACTTCATCCGTGCGGACAGCTTGAGGTAGGCCACAACGGAACCGGTGAACGTCACCGCACCGATGAACACGCCGATGAACACCTCGGCGTGGTGGATTCCCAGGGTGTCCGCGGCACGCAGCGCCTGCGCTCCGCCGCTGTCGGGGTCCGCCTCGACGTGGAGGTATCCGTTCCAGCCGACCATGACCGCGGCCAGCCCCACGAAGCTGTGCAGGAGCGCGATCAGCTCCGGCATGCCCGTCATCTCCACCGCCTTGGCACGTCGGAGCCCGATGAGGGCGCCGACGGCAGTGGCGCCGATCAGCAGGCCCAGGCCAGAGTTCTCCAGGCCGTGGTCGATGGCCAGCGCTACCGTCGCACTCAGCGCCAACGCCATGCCGACGATGCCGAAAGTGTTGCCGGCCTTGGCGGTTTCGTGCCTCGACAGGCCCGCCAGAGCCAGGATGAACAACAGTGCCGAGACGATGTATGCCGCCTGTGCGGCGGTGTGGACAGCCATGCGGAGTCAGCTCCTGGAGAACATGGCGAGCATGCGCCGGGTGACGGCGAACCCACCGAAGATGTTGATGGCGGCGAGCAGGATCGCGACGGACGAGACAGCCGTGATCGCCGTGTCGCCGTGGCCGATCTGCAGCAGCGCCCCGACCACGATGACGCCCGAGATGGCGTTGGTCACCGACATGAGCGGAGTGTGGAGGGCGTGGTGGACATGCCCGATCACGTAGTAGCCGACCACGATTGCGAGAGCGAAGACGGTCAGGTGGCCCTGCAGTGCGTGCGGCGACAGCGCGACGGTCAGGAACAGCAGTGCACCGGCCACAGCGATCGCCGTGTATCGCTTTGCGGGTGACATGACTCGCGGCGCCGCGCTGTCCGCCCGCCCAGCCGTCACGACGGGCGCCGTCTTCGGTGTCGCCGACACCTGCACCGGCGGCGGTGGCCAGGTCAGCTCCCCCTTGCGCACGACGGTCATCGAACGCTGCACGACGTCGTCGAAGTCCAGGACCAGTGTGCCGTCCTTGTCCGGCGTCAGCAGCTTCATAAGGTTGACCAGGTTGGTTCCGTACAACTGGGAGGCCTGGGCGGGAAGCCGACCCGCCAGGTCGGTGTAGCCGATGATGGTCACCCCATTGGCAGTGACCACCTTCTCCCCCGCGACGGAGCCCTCCACATTGCCGCCGTTCGACGCGGCCATGTCCACGATCACGCTGCCCGGCTTCATGTCGGCCACCATCTCGGCGGTGATCAGTCGCGGCGCCGACCTCCCCGGGATGAGAGCGGTGGTGATGATGATGTCGACGTCCTGGCACTGCCGGGCGTACAACTCCACCTCGCGCGCCTTGTAGGCGTCCCCCATCTCCTTGGCGTATCCGGTCGCGCTGACCTCCGCTTCACGGGACTCGATCGCCAGGTACTCGCCGCCGAGCGACCTGACCTGGTCGGCCACCTCCGGGCGCGGGTCGGTGGCACGCACCACCGCGCCCAGACTGCCCGCAGCGCCGATCGCCGCGAGGCCGGCGACACCGGCACCGGCGATCAGCACCTTGGCCGGAGGTACCTTGCCCGCAGCCGTGACCTGACCGGTGAAGAACCGGCCGAACTCATGGGCTGCCTCGACCACGGCCCGGTAGCCGGCGATGTTGGCCATCGAGGACAGCACATCGAGCGACTGGGCCCGTGAGATTCGCGGTACGGCGTCCATGGCGAGCACGGTGACCGGCCGCCCGGCCAGGTCCTCCGCCCGGTCGGGCTTCCCCGCCAGGCCCAACTGACAGACGAGCGTGGCGCCTTCGCGCAACCCGTCCAGCTGTTGCGCCGACGGCGGGTTCACTCCGAACACGATGTCGGCCGCCAGGGCATCACCGATGGTGGCGCCCGCCTCGATGTACGCCTTGTCGGGAAAGCTGGATGCCGCACCCGCGCCCGGCTCGACCACCACCTGGTAGCCGAGCTTCAGCAGTTGCGCGGCGGTCGTAGGCGTGGCCGCGACCCGCGTCTCGCCCGGTTTGGACTCCTTCACCACGCCGATGAGCACGGCGTCCTCCTTCACGTCCGGCACGCCAGGTACCGAGGCATCCACAGGCGTTGACGTGCAGTCGCCCAGCCATGGCCGATGCTTCGGTCCGTTGAGGTGCCTCAAGGGCAGTCAGTATTGATCTGACAAGAATTTAAATGTCATACTCTTCTCACCTTGTCAATAAAGCGTGACGTAGGGATCACTTGCAAAGGAGCCGGCGTGAGCTTGAGGATCGTTGTCACTGTGAAGTACGTGCCCGACGCCACTGGCGACCGGCATTTCGCCGATGACCTGACCGTCGACCGTGACGACGTGGACGGTCTGCTCTCCGAGCTCGA
>NZ_JAVRFJ010000208.1:0-255 GCF_031845845.1 Streptomyces gottesmaniae | reverse complement strand
GGTCGTGCCGAAGGTCGACGCGCTGCAGGCCGCCGTCGCCGCCGTCTCCCCGGCCGCCGTGCTGGTGCCGTCCTCCGCCGAGGGCAAGGAGATCGCCGCCCGCCTCGCGCTGCGCATCGGCTCCGGCATCATCACCGACGCCGTCGACCTCGAAGCCGGTGACGAGGGCCCGGTGGCCACCCAGTCGGTGTTCGCCGCGTCCTTCACCACCAAGTCCCGTGTCTCCAAGGGCACCCCGGTCATCACCGTCAAGCC
>NZ_JAVRFJ010000207.1:0-255 GCF_031845845.1 Streptomyces gottesmaniae | reverse complement strand
CGCGGCGGCCAGCCGGTCCCGCAGCACCCGCAGACGACGCGACTTCGCATGCCACTCCCGCCGCGACCGGTAACCCCCCGGCGCCCTCTTCGTCCCCCTCTCCCCGACCGGCAGCGCCAGCCGGTCCCCGATGGCGCGAATACCCGCTTCCAAATTCTGGATGTGCGCGAGCTGGCAGCGGCGGGCCAGCGCCCACTGGTCGTGCGTGGCCTTGGTGATACTGCCCGCCCAGCGTGACGACGAGGCGGGTGTCAG
>NZ_JAVRFJ010000206.1:0-255 GCF_031845845.1 Streptomyces gottesmaniae | reverse complement strand
GATCAACGCCACCGACCCCGACGTCATCTTCCTCGCCGAGGCCTTCACCCGCCCCGCGATGATGCACACCCTGGCCGCCACCGGCTTCCAGCAGTCCTACACCTACTTCACCTGGCGCAACACCAAAACCGAACTCACCGAGTACGCCACCGAACTCGCCGGTGAGGCCGCCGCCTACATGCGCCCCAACTTCTTCGTCAACACCCCCGACATCCTCCACGCCTTCCTCCAGGAAGGCGGCCGCCCCGCCTTCGA
>NZ_JAVRFJ010000205.1:0-255 GCF_031845845.1 Streptomyces gottesmaniae | reverse complement strand
CCGCCAGCCGCTCCGCCTGAGCAGCCAACGCCCCCGCCGACTTACCCGACACCACCCACGGCACCGCAACCTCCGGCACCACACCAGACCCGACAACCCGCTCAGCACCAGACCCGACAACCCGCTCGGCACCAGACCCGACAACCGGCTCGGCACCAGACAACCCCGCCGGCTCCTCCACCGGCGCCTGCTCCACAATCACATGCGCATTCGTCCCACTGATCCCGAACGACGACACACCCGCCCGACGCGGAC
>NZ_JAVRFJ010000204.1:0-255 GCF_031845845.1 Streptomyces gottesmaniae | reverse complement strand
CCGCCAGCCGCTCCGCCTGAGCAGCCAACGCCCCCGCCGACTTACCCGACACCACCCACGGCACCGCAACCTCCGGCACCACACCAGACCCGACAACCCGCTCAGCACCAGACCCGACAACCCGCTCAGCACCAGACCCGACAACCGGCTCGGCACCAGACAACCCCGCCGGCTCCTCCACCGGCGCCTGCTCCACAATCACATGCGCATTCGTCCCACTGATCCCGAACGACGACACACCCGCCCGACGCGGAC
>NZ_JAVRFJ010000203.1:0-255 GCF_031845845.1 Streptomyces gottesmaniae | reverse complement strand
GCAGCAGGGCGGTGAACAGTTCGATCTGGTTGCGGTCGTTGTCCAGGAGCGGGGCGAGCCGGCGGCGGATGCCGATGTTGGCGCGCATGCGCGGGTCCTTGGCGTACTCCGCGTACATGTAGTCGCGCTCTTCGTCGGTGACCATTTCGAGGGTCAGCTCGTCGTGGTTCCGCAGGAAGATGCCCCACTGGCAGTTCGAGGGGATGGCCGGGGTCTTGGCGAGGATTTCCGAGACCGGATAGCGCGATTCCCGCC
>NZ_JAVRFJ010000202.1:0-255 GCF_031845845.1 Streptomyces gottesmaniae | reverse complement strand
TCCAGGACAGCAACGGCGACGGCGTCGGCGACCTCAAGGGCCTGACCGCCAAACTCGACTACCTGCAGTGGCTGGGCATCGACTGCATCTGGCTGCCGCCCTTCTTCAAATCCCCCCTCCGCGACGGCGGATACGACGTCTCCGACTACACCGCCGTCCTCCCCGAATTCGGCGACCTCGCCGACTTCGTGGAATTCGTCGACGCCGCCCACCAACGCGGCATGCGCGTCATCATCGACTTCGTCATGAACCACA
>NZ_JAVRFJ010000201.1:0-255 GCF_031845845.1 Streptomyces gottesmaniae | reverse complement strand
CCTGCACCGGCGAGGCACCCGCCTCCGCCATGTGGTACCCCGAGATCGAGATCGTGTTCCACCTCGGCATCTCCACCCGGCAGTACCGAAAAATGTCCGCGATCAGCCGCAGCGACGGCCTCGGCGGGAAGATGTACGTCCCGCGCGCGATGTACTCCTTCAGCACATCGTTCTGGACCGTGCCCGTCAGCCGACCGGCGCCCACCCCCTGCTCCTCCGCCACGATCTGGTACATCAGCAGCAGCACCGCCGCCG
>NZ_JAVRFJ010000200.1:0-255 GCF_031845845.1 Streptomyces gottesmaniae | reverse complement strand
GTTCGACTTGCATGTGTTAAGCACGCCGCCAGCGTTCGTCCTGAGCCAGGATCAAACTCTCCGTGAATGTGTACCCGTAATCGGGTGCAAACCACGAGAGCGGAACCACCGGAGGAATGATCCGATGGTTCACAGCGTCCTCGCTGTGTTTGTTTCAAAGGAACCTCGCCCCAACCGAAGACCGGCCGGGAACGGGGTATCAACATATCTGGCGTTGATTTTTGGCACGCTGTTGAGTTCTCAAGGAACGGACGC
>NZ_JAVRFJ010000199.1:0-255 GCF_031845845.1 Streptomyces gottesmaniae | reverse complement strand
AACGATGAACCACTTCGGTGGGGATTAGTGGCGAACGGGTGAGTAACACGTGGGCAATCTGCCCTTCACTCTGGGACAAGCCCTGGAAACGGGGTCTAATACCGGATACAACACTCTCGGGCATCCGGTGAGTGTGGAAAGCTCCGGCGGTGAAGGATGAGCCCGCGGCCTATCAGCTTGTTGGTGAGGTAACGGCTCACCAAGGCGACGACGGGTAGCCGGCCTGAGAGGGCGACCGGCCACACTGGGACTGAG